>JBBTUF010000069.1:0-5997 GCA_038063855.1 Patescibacteria group bacterium | reverse complement strand
CATTGAGAATGTCTGTGCCATGCGCGCAAGAGCATCGTATACTGGTGCATCGCCATGCGGATGAAATTTTCCGAGCACTTCACCAACAATACGAGACGATTTTACATATTTTGCGCTCGAACGAAGACCAAGCTCTTTCATCGAGTAGAGAATTCTGCGATGTACGGGCTTGAGGCCATCGCGGACATCTGGTAGGGCGCGCGAAACAATAACGCTCATTGCATAATCAAGATATGCCACGCGCATTTCTGCCGCTATGTCTTGATGTACGAGACTGTGGTCGTTGTTTTTTGGTTCTGGTTCCTTATTTTCCTTTTTCATAAATAGATTTTACATCAGCGGTAAGAGAGTCTTTCATTGAACCCCAAATCAATTTTATTGGTTCGGTGATTGACGATGTGCGTTCGGGTCGGGTTGTTGAAAGCGTATATTGGAGTTGCAATATCCAAAGCCCGATTACTGCAAGCATAATAACAAAAACTGATACCGCGAGTACAATTTTTCTTTTTCGAATGGGGGCTTTTTGTAAATTTTCGATTGAGCTCAAGAGTGACATGTAGTTATTTTGGACTTTCAAGAATAATAACTCGCTGGCCTTCAGTAGGGAGCCCTTTTTGTTTTATGGTAAGTTTGTCGAGCTTTTCGGGTTTATCTGCAAGTTCTTTTGCCATAGTATCTTGCGAATTTTTCTTTGCATTTTCAGGAGCCATGAGTACTACAATTCGTGGATCAATTTGAGCGACAAGTTTTTGGGTTTCAACCGGCGTCCCCCCAGAAGATAACAACAAGATATCAATAGTATCGACATGGTCAAGGATTTCCTCGATAGCGGAGAGTTTTGTGATTGTGCCAAGCGTAAGTATGCGGACGCCCTCGCACTCTATATAGAAGGGAGTAGCGCCTTCAGCTGGAAAACCTACAAAAGAGATGCCCCGTGTCTCGTATTCTCCAGGCGTAGAAAAGAGTGTAGGCTCGCCCGAGAGTGAAAAGTTTGTTTTTGCGTCTGGCTGGGTTAGTACGACTATTTGTGTATCAAATCGAGGAGGCGTAAAGTCGCCCCCTTTGCCAAAAGGATCAATAGCCACAACCGTATCACCGGATTGCAGTTTAAAACAGGTTAATCCATAGCTTGAGAGCATCATAGAGTGCCCTTAGTATAGCGAAAAAGGAAGCGCTTGCAAAGCGATTTAGTTTCTTCTATACTGGCGGGCATGGTAGATGAGCTCGAGACAAAAGAAGATTGGACTCCGGTGAAAGCTCCCGCCCAGGAGGTTTTTTTACATCTTCCTTCGCAGTGGAAAATTCCTCGGGTGGGCGATATTATTGAGGGCACTGTCTTAAAGAAGCTCGGCTCAGTGGTTTTTATTGATCTTGGGTTTGCGACAGGCATTATTTATGGGAAGGAATATCAAGAAGGGCGCGACATTTTAAAACTCAAAGAAGAAGGCGAGGCACTCGTGACAAAAATTGTTGAACTCGAAAACGAGGAAGGATATATCGAACTCTCGGTTCGTGAAGCAGGGCGTGAAAAATTCTGGAAAGAAGCCGCAACATTGCTTGCGGAAAAAACTCCGCTTAATCTTAAAGCGCTTGAGGCAAATCGAGGCGGACTCGTATTTGAATGGAATGGTACTAAAGGATTTTTGCCGCTTTCGCAACTCTCGCAGGCACACTATCCGCGCGTTGAGGGCGGCGATAAAGCGCGAATCTTTGAAGAACTTCAGAAACTGGTGGGTACTGAATTTGCGGTTCACATTATAACCATCGATCCGAAAGAAGAAAAACTTATTTTTTCAGAAAAAGGCTCCGAACCGAACGAAATAAAAGAAAAACTGGTAAAATACGCGCTTGATTCAGAGTACGAGGGTGAAATTTCAGGTGTTGTTGAGTTTGGCGTATTCGTGAAACTTGAAGAAGGTCTTGAAGGGTTGGTGCATATTTCAGAGCTTGATTGGTCACTCGTTGAGAATCCAAGTGATTTGTATAAGGTTGGCGATAAAGTTCGGGTAAAAATCATTACTATTGAAGGCGACAAGATTTCACTTTCGATTAAAGCGCTCAAACCTGACCCATGGAAAGAAGTGAAGCTTGAAAAAGGCGATATTGTGCAAGGTATTGTTACAAAACTCAATAAATATGGTGTGTTTGTAAAACTTGCCGATTACGGTGGGCTTTCGGGTCTTTCGCATATTTCCGAATTCGGTACGCTTCAAAAAATGAAAGACACGGTGGAGGTAAACAAGCAATATCCATTTCAAGTAGTAGTATTCCAACCCGATCAACACAAACTCTCTCTCGCGTTTTTAGGGAAGGAACAAACTGAGGTTCTGGAGGCTCCAGAAGACAAAAAAGAGTAATCAAAAATCTCGCCACAGGCGAGATTTTTGATTAGGGGTATAATTACTTTATGTATTTTTACCTGCTGATTTTCGCATCCTTAATTCCTGGAGTGATATTGTGGGGCTCAATATTCACAAATACGGACAACTCATCCATTATAAGTAGCCTTTTGCTGCCTCTTATCCTCATACCTTATTTTGAGTATTTGTTTTTAGTTTTAGCGATCTGCGGTTTCGGTTTTGCGCTATGGGAAAGAAAAATATTATGGATTGCACTAACAAGCATATCCATAATATTATGGAGTCTCTATATATACTTTGAGTTTTTCCCGCTAGTTCGTATTTGAACGAAGTTTCTCAACCGCCTCAGCGAGTGGATCGTAGCTAAATTTTAAAATACAGAAGCATAACAACCACTACGATATATCGTAGTGGTATAAGCTAAGAAGCACTTTTATTGGTTGAATAAATTTGATACAGAAAATACTTCGATATATCGTAGTTGGATGCCACATGTTTTTCAGGGACAATTAAAGAAAAAGATATTCTTGAAAATGTCTCGTGAATTTACGCGAATGATTGTGGATTTGCGCACGGAATTCTATATAGAAAAATTCATCAGCGAATTCTTTACTCCTACCGAGCAGATCATGTTTGCAAAGCGCCTTGCGGCAATCATGATGATTCACAACGGGTATTCTTTTTCAGCTATTGAGCGGACGTTAAAATTAAGTCCCTCCACAGTCACGCGGCTGTGGAGAATGACAGAAACCGACAAATTTACGGTTATCGGGAGGCAAAAACTAAAAGAAAAAGCCCGCAAAAAGTTTTGGGATGACTTCGATGTACTTGTAAGGCTAGGAATGCCCGAAATGGGGAAGGGACGCTGGAAATTTCTCGATAAAAGAAAACCACACTAAAAATATTTAAGGTAATTCTTTACTTTTTTGTAGTACTTCGATATATCGAAGTAATTATTAATTTTCATGTAAATAAAAAAGAGCCCCATGTGGCGAGGCTCTCGTGCAACTATATTCTTCGACTACTTCCACGGACGCTGAGGATAATCGGTGGCGACGTCCTCTGCACTCAGTCCTTGCGGGATGTCTTCTCCCATCACTTCGGCAAGTGGTTTCCGTCTAGGGTTCACAAATGTGATTGGTGGTCGTCGGAGTGAATGCTGCTCGACTGTACAGAGTGGGCAATCGTTTCTTGTTTGGGGATCCCATTGAATCTCAACGCCTTCGTGCTTCGTGCATTCTCGCATGGTCATACAAAGATCTCCTTTCTGTTGTTAGGGTAGCAGATGAAGAACTATTTATGAAGTCTAGTTTTTCAACTACTTCGATATATCGAAGTAATTTTTGTTGCTACCTTTTATGAGTGAGACAGTCTCAATTTAAAATACCAGCCGATCATTATAGTAAATCCAACGACGCACGCGATTTTCCATGCAAAAAGCCATTCTTGACCGGGGCTTAAAAATCCTCCGATTGCCAGTTCAGTAAAATCAGAAATACCAAATAGAACGAGCAATAACCCCGATATGCATGCGAGAGATTTGTATTTTCGGTTTACGTATCTCAACGCAACAAAACAGCTAAGTCCCAAGGCAATCCAAAATAACCCTTCATAGAAATTAAATCGGATATATTCGTCCATTTAGTACTCAGTTTACTATAAAAATTGTGATATAATAAATTTATGGTACGCGTAATCATGGGGGCAATAGTGGGGCTTATTCTATCTATAACTGTTCATAGCTTTATTTCGAATACCGATTTTTATATAAATCATAATTATTCCGACGTAGTCGATAATTATTTTCGTCTTATTTTGGCAGTTATAGTAGGACTTCTGGGAGGTTATATCGGGAGCAAAATTAATCAGCACTACTTACGAGAGAAACAAGCAGGTCATAGCATGAATAGAAATGTGGATCTTGCCGGTAAAATTATCATTATATTTGGAGTGTTTATTCTCTTCACTCTCGCCATTTCTTTGAATCAAAATGCAAGTGTTTCGGAGATAAACTATATTTTTCTTGAAATAGTGTCTGTAACAACGCCTTTGATTGCATCGTTTTTCTCAGTGAGGGCTCTTATACAGATTCAAAAAACAAAAGATATGGGTACATTGACTGCTGTTGTAGTTTTGGGGATTTCTGTTTTCTTTTACATTTGGTTACTAAATACAATCTTCACTCCACTTTCTATATACGAATCACAGCCGGCAGTTAATGTAAATTAAAAAAGATTAAAAAAATCTTTTTATTGTGTATTTTAGCTTCTTAATTTCTCAACTGCCTCAGCTAAAAATTGACTATACAAATTAAGGCCGACGCGGGCGGCGGCTCCTGATTGCTCGCGACCCAAAATATTGCCGGTGCCGCGCATTTCCATGTCTTTCTCGGCGATTACCGAGCCTGATCCCAAAAACTGTGTGTCTTGAATAATGTCGAGGCGTGCTGCTGCTTTTGGTGAAAGTCGCTGGTTGCTCCGACGCTCCGACTGAAGCGTCGGAGGTCGGAGCCCCGACTTCATTGTTGTATTTTCAAATCGTGCGTCGGGGTAAAAAAAGTATGCGAACGATGACTCTTGTCCATGCCCTACGCGCCCGCGAAGTTGGTGGAGATCCGCAAGGCCGTAAAGTGAGGCGTCAGCAATAATAAGTGTGTTTACGTCGGCGAGATCAATTCCATTTTCTATAATAGTGGTTGAAACCAGGATTTCGATTTCACCCGAGCGAAATTTTTTCATAGTTTCTACAAGTTGTTTCTCACCCATTCGTCCGTGAATGGCACCAATGCGTCGGCCGGGCACGAGAGACGCCAAAAATTCAAGCGTACGGGGGATTTTATGAATGCGATTTTCAAGAAAATAAATCTTGCCGCCTCGCGAGAGTTCGTTTTCAATTGCTTTTTTAATAATGTCTTTTGAAAATGGCAGCACGAAGGTTTGCGGAACCTCGCGACCAATAGGCGCCTCGGTAAGTGTGCTCATATTTCGAAGACGCGCAAGCGCCATCGAGAGTGTACGTGGCAGAGGTGTCGCTGAAAGCGTTAGCACGTCGAGTTCTTTCTTAAGATCTTTAAGTGTTTCTTTTGCGCGGACTCCAAAGCGTTGTTCTTCATCAACTACCAGAAGCCCCAAATTTTTCCACACAACATCTTTTGAAAGGAGGCGATGCGTGCCAATAACAATATCGACCGCGCCCGTTTTGAGTGCTACGATTGTTTCGCGGATTTTTGTGGGTGCCTCAAGCCGTGAGAGTCGTGCCACGCGAATGGGCAGTCCTTCCATTCTTCGAAGCCAGACCTGATAGTGTTGATCGCAGAGTAGCGTGGTGGGCGCGAGTATTGCTACTTGCTTGCCCGACGCCGCAATGCGAACCGAGGCACGTACTGCAAGTTCCGTTTTTCCAAAACCAACATCGCCAACCAATATGCGATCCATTGGAAAACGCGATTCGAGATCTTTCATTATTTCTCGCAGTGCTTGTTTTTGGCTTTCTGTCTCGGTGTAGGGAAACGACGCTTCGAGTTTTTCTTCAAGCTCTTGGAATTTTTTAAATGGTTCACGCGTTGTGATGGTGCGCGAAGCATGGATTGCGAGGAGTTTTTTCGTATGTTCTCGCGCGCGCGCTCCAAAATCCAGCC
>JBBTUF010000068.1:0-4913 GCA_038063855.1 Patescibacteria group bacterium | reverse complement strand
ATTCAGCGTACTATATTTTTTCGCAAACTGACGCGATTGCGGAACTGTCAATCCCAAAAAAACGTCTCCTTCGCCATACTGCCATGGCTTTGTTTTAAAAAACCCAGAAAGTATTCTCGCTTTAGTAGGATTCGCCACCTCTCGAAGCTCTTTTTGGAGCGCTACTACTAACACCACTTTATACTCGATTAGCAGGTTGTCGCAAAAGAGCGATAAGTGCTTTAACTTTCATAGATGCAATACCAACAACTGAGTCTGCCCCTCCATAAAATAAATGGACTTCATCGCCGATGATTACAGCCCCACAAGGAAATACAACGTTGTTTATCTGCCCTTCCCGTTCATATGAAACTTCGGGCTCAAAAAGATGATGTTCAGTGCGCGCAATAATATGCTCGGGATCTTTCAGCGACAATAACACGGCACCCACACGATACGTATGGCGCGTAACAGAAACTCCATGATAAAACAAAATCCATCCTGCCGAAGTCTTAACTGGCGGTGTTGCAATACCAACCTTTAGACTGTCCCAACTGCCGGGACGTGGCCGCAACCATTTGTGTTCTTCGAGCCAATTTGAATCTGTAAATTTAAGCTCTTTTAAAAATGCAAGATCAATACTGTCACCAATTCGATGAAAAATCACATATCGGCCACCGATTTTTTCAGGCAATAAACACGCGTCCTTATCATCAAACCCAGGCGGTGATATTAAAACTGGTTTTTCCCAATGCCACCCGCCTTGTGCAAAATCTTTGACAGCAATCGATGAAATCGCAACGCGCGGTACATTAACACCATCATACGCTGTATAGAGCATGTATAATCTGCTGCCGATTTTTGTTATTCGCGGATCTTCACACCCCGAATTCCCTCCTGGATTCTTTTTTTCTTCAAACGACTCGCGCGGTACATATACCGGCTCAGAATTTCTCGAAACAAGTTTTAATTTTTTATCAAACACGGCATATCCAAACACTGAAGTATTATCTTCTGACATCGCTCGATATAAAACATGTACTTTTTTACCGTCATACCACGCCGCTGGATTAAATACTGCCTTTGCTTCCCATGGATGATCTTGCAATGCACTCAATACAGGATTATTTGCGTTGCGTAAGAAATACACACGTGATTTTTTGGAATCTATCATGCTGTCAATTAATTTTGACAGAGAACAGGTTGCCACCGAGCAGGTTGTATCGGCTGAGCCATAATAAATATACAATCGATCACGTTTGATATACGCACCCGAAGGAAAGACAATATTGGGCACTTGACCATACAATTCATATTCTTCTTCCGGAACCATAAGAGGAAATCGTGTACGCCCGACGATTCGAAATGGATTCTTCAAATCTAATAACACCGCTTCAATGCCAAAAACTTTATGGTTTGAAAAATAATTTTGTATATGCGCATACACCACAAGCCATCCGTGTTTTGTTTTAAGGGGAGGCGAGCCGACCTCAACATGGTCATCGTCAGTTCGTTGGAGATTAATCGTATGTGCAGAAAGCGATGCATACCAAGCATTCCAATACCCTGTAGATACTATTTGTTCTTCTAAATCAAAAGAAATAAGACCAATGGAAACAGGCGGTTTGTCGGTATTAACCGATAATATACCCCAGAATTTACCACCTATTTTCTCTGGAAAAAGCGCCATCGCTTTCGCATTAAAGGGCGTTACGAGATTTTTTTTATTAATATGCTTAAAATCTTTTGTTGTTGCGAGTGCGACACGAATACCGTCAGGTGTCGGCGGATATGTAGAAAGTGCAGTATAAAAAATATAATACGTTGAACCTATGCGCGTAACGCGCGGGTCTTCGCAACCAAAACGATCCCACGACTCTTCGGGCAAAATAAGTTGTTTGCGATCTTTAAAACGAATTCCATCGGTACTTGTCGCATGGCCAATTGACGATACGCGAAGTTGTCTATCCGACTCTGAATGGTAATGAAGCCCGGAGACTGCTCGATACACGAGATGAATTTTCTTCCCTACTGGCATTGGACACCCATTAAAAACAGCCTCCGATTCCCACGGATGATCTTTGTGCGGAAGAAGAATTGGATTTTTGTCTGATCGTTTAATGATACTCATAAACCTACACGCTATACTCGCGTACTGTGCGATACGCGGGTAAGTTTTGGGGTTTTTTCTTGCATAAGCGTTTGCAAAAAAGTCTTCAGATTTGCAGTTGCGACACACACTACCGAATCAGCACCACCGTAATATACATACAAGACATCATTCATTACAACCGCACCACACGGATATGCGATGCCAGCTTTATGCCCCTCATTTTCATACCACTCAAGCGGCTCAAGAATAGGAGAATCAGTACGATGAAGAACTTTTGCGGGATTATTGAGATCAAGCAACATTGCTCCTATTTTGTATCGCGATGCATCGCGATCATCCACTGCATAATACAAAAGAAGCCAACCATATGGAGTTTTTATTGGCGGCGCACCTGCGCCGATTTTTCGGCTATCCCATTTACTCTTGCGAACCTTGATGGAATGTTCACCTTTTAAATATTCTCCCTCTTTAAAATCAAGACTATCGACATAATCGATAAGTATATTTGGAAACACGCGATGCATAATAACATATTTTCCTTTGATTTTTTCTGGAAACAACACACCACTTTTATCAACAATGCCAGGAGGAGAAATAATTTTTACCCCACCCCATTTCCATTTTTTATTTAAAAAATTGTCTATACCAATAGACGTGAGCGCAATACGAGGTGGGCTCCAACCATCAAATGCAACATACAGCATATGCACCATATCATCGATCTTTGTTATACGCGGATCTTCACACCCACCCCACCCACCGCCAGATACAAAATCGAAATTAATGTGCTTGCTCTTTTTTGAGGATTGAGTTGGCGCAACATACACAGGCTTATCGGAACGCTCATCAACGGTAATGCCATCGGTACTGTTCGCATACCCAACAACGGAAAGACCGCTCTCGCCAATCGCGCGATAGAGCAAATGTACTTTACCGTTTTCATATAATGCCGCCGGATTAAAAGTTTGCCATGATTCCCACGAAACGTGTTTTCGAGGCGCAATAATTGGATTGGCATGATGTTTTGCAAGTACAAGTTTCTGTGCTTTTTTAGTAGTTTTTTTTATTCGAGATTTTGGTATTTTGCGAACAGAGCGCTTCGCCAAAACTCGGCGTTTTGAAACTCGAGGACTTATTTTTTTCTTCTTTGCCAACACACGTCGCTTTACTACCATACAAATAGCATACCACTAAGATACTTTTTTTTGAAACAAGCGAGCTGAATTTAAAAGTGGGAAAAAGTCAGTAGCAAAATTATAGGCCGCCGCAAGCACTGGCCCCGCTACTCCCGTCAATACAAGTCCAAAACCAATAAAATTCGATGCGGCCCAAATAACCGTGTCAGAACGAATAACACCCATAGTGCGACGACCGACTTCTATAGCTTCTGGGAGGCGCGAAAGATCGTCAGATAGAATTACAATATCAGCCGCCTCAACTGCAACCGCAGTACCACCCTTACCCATGGCGATGCCGATGTGCGCTCGCGCAAGCGCTGGCGCATCATTTATGCCATCGCCAACCATTGCTATCGGGCCGTGTTTGCATGCAAGCATTTCGAGTTCTCGCAATTTATCTTCAGGTTTCATTGATGCACGATATTCCTCAATACCGAGTGCTTTTGCAACAGAATTTGCCACATTTTCATTGTCACCCGTAAACATAATTATGCGCTCAACACCGAGCTTCCGAAGTGCGATAATGCTTGCTCGTGCCTCCGGCCGTGGTAAATCTGCAAGTTGGACATATCCTATATATTTTTTATTTATTGCCACATGTACTATTACTCCGAGAGTCGCCTCATTTTCAGAAGATACACTAATGCCAACAGATGAAAAATAATTTTTATTTCCAACCATGATGGTATCACTTTCTATACGTACCCATGCGCCACCACCTTCGATCACTTTGAATTCATCAGGATCGGGCACTATCTTTATAAACTTTGCCGTTTCATTAAAAAGAGCTCTCCCGATCGAATGTTGCGAAAATTTTTCAGCGATCGCAATAGCGCGCCAAAATTCCTTTTCCGTAACTTCTGTTTCAATATGAACTGCTCCAACAGAAAAAGATCCATACGTTAAAGTCCCCGTCTTATCAAGCACAATGGTTTTCACTCGACTTATAGTATCAAGCCACTCACCGCCTTTAATGATAAGCCCTCGACGCGCAGCATTTCCGAGAGAAGCAGTAACAGCAAGCGGGATTGCCACCGCCATATCATCGGCACACGATACTAAAAATATTGCGGCTGTCATTGATATGTTACGCGTTACTACATACACCACCGCACCAAGCGCGATAACAAATGGTAAAAAATACAACGCAAACGTATCAGCCAACTTTTCTGAATGTGATTTATTGCCAGCGGCTTTACGAATTAATGTCGCCATTTGTTCGATCGTTGAATCTTTACCTACGCGAGTTGCCCGAATTTTTAAAACACCCGTTTCGTTGAGAGTTAAACCAAAAACAGAATCTCCAATAATTTTTCGCACAGGCAACGACTCACCCGTCATTGATGATTCATTGACCAATGCATCACCAAAAACAACAACGCCATCGACTGGCACACGTGCGCCAGGCACTACTACCAAGATATCTCCAGCACGCACCTCATCGGCTGGAATTTCTACAAGCGCATCATTTTGTTCACGCGTCGCACGCTCAGGTTTCAATTTTAAAAGCTCTTCAACTGCATTATGCGTACGACGAGAAGTATGCCACTCGAGCAAATCAGCAAACGCAAGCATTACAACGATAAAAGCGGCTGATTGAATCTCGCCCGCTATAAAAGAAATGCAAAGCGCAAATACATTAA
>JBBTUF010000067.1:0-10930 GCA_038063855.1 Patescibacteria group bacterium | reverse complement strand
ACAATAGTTTTGTAGTAAACACCGATCTTCCAAACGGCAACGGTCCATTTTTCAATATCTATAATAACAACAGAGTTACGATCGGTACGACAACGGCGAGTTACGCAATGTTGAATGTTTCTGGTACTTCAACGGTTGTCTCAACCATTGCCACGAGAAAATTTGGTCAGGTTCTTGCCGATACACTCAATCAAAGGTTCAGTTTTCTTGGAGAAGATTTTCAAAGTGTTATGCAATCATTAACTACAAACGATAATTTTCTAATTGATATTAACGGAGAATATGCCAAGTGGGGTTTCGAAAGAAGTGCTGCTTGTAACATATCTCAAAGTGCTCCTGGGGTGCTGATTATGGCCAGTACTGGCGCTAATTCTCAGTGTATATTTTTTTTAGCAGGAGGTGGATCAGCCTCTGCTACGAGCTCGGATTCATTTAGTCCTTCTACAAATCCAATATTTGAAATGTCAGTTTTACCGTCGAGTATTACTGATGCCGCAGGAGAAGTCATTCTTGGTTTCGGAGATTACGTTACTAACCAGTCTGTTATAGTTGCTACGGTTGATCAAGTTGGGTTTACGACTTGTACTGATACTTCTCAGACATGCACAAGTACGACATGGCGTATGTATGCATGTAAAGCTGGTAGTTGTACATTTGCGGATAGTGCTAAATCGGCGAGCATAACTGCGTACAGTAAGTTGCGAGCAGAAGTGCATACGAGGAGAGTCGATTATTATGTTAATGACATTTATGTGGGCAATATTTCTACAAATGTGCCGACACATAATATGGGCTTATTCATAAATTATTTTGCCGATAGTGGTGTAAATATTAAGGCAGATTATATTCGTACATGGGTCGACCCACCAACTGCTGAAAATTCTGATGTTGCAATTTTGCCTCAACCTCAAGATCCACAGAAAGTATTACGGGATTCAAGTGATCTTGCTGAATATTATCCAAGCGTTGGTAATGATGAAATAGAGCCGGGCTATCTTGTTGGTGTTGCAACATCTTCGGAAGTGCAACTAACGACGCAAACATATCAATCATCACTTTTGGGTGTGGTGTCGCGAGATCCAAGATATGAGCTCGGACGGGGTACCGGGCAAAAACCGTACAACAAAATAGCACTCACGGGTCGTGTACCAGTAAAAGTTTCTCTTGAGGGTGGATCAGTTAGAGTAGGGGACTTACTTACATCTTCCAGTATTTCCGGCTACGCCATGCGTGCAAGAAAACCTGGGCGTACTGCTGGCATGGCGCTTGAATCTTTCGATGGCATAAGCGGAAACATAACAATGAAACAATTACCAAATGGCGATTTAATTGCGACAGGTGAGGTGCTTATGTTTATAGATCTTGGATGGAGCCATCTTGATTCTCAAGTTGCAAGTATTGCTACCAGTACTGAACCGTGGACGGTGAATCTCGCAACCGGCAAACTTAACACATCATATGCACTTAATCTTGGCGGTCAAAGTATAGAAAATGTAAAATCAATTGTGTCGGCATCGGGCAATTGGTCAATCAGTGAAAATGGAGATTTGATTGTAAAATCAATTAAGGCTGACGATATTACTACAAAAAATCTTGAAGTAACGCAAACTGGTGTGACTATTCACGACACCGCAAACAATTCACCGTATTGTGTGCAGGTAGTTAACGGAACGCTTACCACAATTCCGGGGAATTGCGTAGACAATGCCACACCCCCCCCTGTCAAACATCAGATGTTTGACACAACTCCGACTCCAATTCCTACACCAACACCGGAAGTAATTTCAACACCTCCGACTCCGCCCGAGGCGGACGTCGGAGCAGATATAATCCCGACTCCTACGCCGGAACCAACCCAACCCCCAGCAACTGGCGTTGACTCGGGCATAACAGCAGAGCCAGTGCCACCACCAATTGATCAGCCGCCGCAGGCATAAAATATTTTCCGTTGTCAATTCTCATTCGCCAGCGCATAATGAGCGCATTATTGGTTATTTAAATATTTTATGCAAAACACTCAACTAGGTCTCAAACATTATTTCGGCGTTCTTTTTATTATAGTTTTGGGGCTTGTGGTATATTACAAGCCAAGCGCGTCGCCATCTTCCACAACATACGCATCGCAATCAACACCAAATTTTCTTGGTAGCTTTAATACAATAGCAAGTATCGACTCGAATGACGTAACGGTGTTGGGTAGTTACGCATACCTTGTAACCGACAATAACACGGGTGCTAACCCTGAATTTTATATTATAAATATTGCAACATCAACACAGCCAACACTAGCAAGTTCGCTCAATATTGGGAAAACAGTTACAAGAATAGCTGTTTATGAAAATTATGCGTATCTTTTAACAAATCAAGATACGGGAGAGCTTTTAGTTGTAGATATTAGTAATAAGACTGCTCCTTTTATCGCAAGCACATTTGATATCCCGGGTATTGCTAATCCACTTTCAATATACGCTGTCAATTCAACTTTATATGTCGGCACAGTAAATAATACTGCTTCACAAGGAAGAGAATTCTATATTCTTAACGCATCAAATCCAAGTGCAATTTCACTCCTCGGCTCGTATGAAGTAGGGGCAAAAGTTGATAGTATCGTTGTTCGCGGAGAAAGGGCATATTTAGGAACAAATCACAACACAAAAGAGATCGAAGTGTTAAATATCGCGAGTTCATCTGCCATTACAGAAGTCGCCTCGTACGACTTGCCGGGAAGTGGTCGCGATGTTAATGCTCTCGATTACAGTTTTGGTAAACTCTATGGAATAACTAATAATTTTGGCTCTGATCCTGACTTTTTTATTTTTAACGCCGAAACTTCAATCCCATTTACGCTTGCTGGATCCATTGACCTCGCAAATAACAACAGCGACATAAAAGTGTATGGAAACCACGCGTACATATCTCATGTGGGTGTTTTAAGTGGCTTCTCAATTGTTGACGTTTCTAGTCCAACCACCATACACAAAATATCCACATCTCCAATACCTGCGAATGTATTCGGAATTAACTTAGGGCAAAAAAATATTTATCTTGCAACTGCTGACAATGCCAAGGAACTTATGATCTTTGATTCGCAGGAAGCGTCACTTGCAAAGCCAAATATTGTCTTGATACTTACCGATGATCAAACACCTAACTCACTTAACTACATGCCAATTGTACAGAGAGAGCTTGTGAATAAAGGAGTAAAATTTACAAATGGTTTTGTTACTACTGGCTTGTGTTGTCCGAGCCGTGTGAGTATCCAAACCGGGCAATATGTTCATACTCACAATATTGTTGCCAATACGGAGTTTCAAAGTGGGGCGTCTGCATTTGCGGCCTCTCCAGGAGCAACATCTAATATTGCGACGTGGCTACATGATGTGGGGTATTCGACTGGTTATTTTGGTAAATACCTAAACGGGTATAATCTTATCTCTCCGACTGTGCCAGTCGGATGGGATAAATGGAACGCATTTAAGGGAGATAATGCTACCGGAGAGAATAATTATTACACCTACACATTAAATGAAGATGGAATTGAAAAGGTATATTATTCAACTTTAGATTCAAATATTGAATATTACGCAACAGATCTTTTAGCTGCAAGGACTGTTGATTTTATTAAATCTAAAGCTGGTGGTGCGCCATTTTTTGCAGTATTTGCTCCCTACGGGCCTCATGAGCCTTCGATGCCTGCCCCTCGCCATATCGATACGCTTACAAATCTTTCATTGTGGCGCCCACCAAATTGGCGAGAATCTGATGTATCCGATAAGTCTCCTTGGTGGCAGGCTTTAGCAGTGAAGCCATTACCTATTGGCGCAAATTATGATGCACTGCACGTGCGCGCAATTGAAACATTATTATCTGTAGATGATGCGGTTGGTTCAATTACGAATGCACTTGAGATTGCAGGAATAAGTAATAATACAATCATTGTGTATCTGTCAGATAATGGTTTCTCGTGGGGGGAACATTGGTATTATGGAAAAAACTGCCAATATGATGAATGTAGCAAAGTGCCTTTTGTTGTGCGTTATCCTGCGTTAGGAATTATTCCTCGCGTAGATGATCGCTTTGTTCTTAATATTGATCTTGCACCAACTCTTGCGGAACTCGCAGGTATCACTCCGCAATCTAAGGTTAATGGGCGTAGTTTCTTAAAATTACTTACCAATTCCGAAAATTCGTGGCGTAACGATTTTTTGCTGGAAGGTTGGAATCCTAGCACAGCAGGATCTATACCAACTTATGCAAATGTGCGTAACTTACAATGGGAATATATCAAAAGTGAGGATAACGGAACATTTGAGGAACTTTATAACATCGTGCAAGATCCATATGCGTTGGTTAACGTCGCAGGAAATCCAAGTAATGCAACGGTACTTTCTCAAATGAGGTCGCGACTCATACAGCTACAGGCAGAATAAGTTGTCAAACATCGGATGTTTGACATAATATGAGAATGTGAGAAAAGGGAGCTTAGGAGGAGGTGAATATTATCATATTTACAATCGTGGCGTAGAAAAACGGCGGCTTTTTTTGGACGATAACGATCGTATTCGTTTTCTTACCCTTCTTTTATTTTTACAGGGTCGCGAAACGTTTCCTCAAATCGGTCGATTGGCGTCAACTGTCAAACATCTGATGTTTGACAAAAAGGAGCTTAATCCTGAGGCGATTGCTTTGGTCAAGGGGGCAAGAATGGTGGAGATCGTT
Organism: Patescibacteria group bacterium; assembly: GCA_038063855.1. Classification (GTDB taxonomy): domain Bacteria; phylum Patescibacteriota; class Minisyncoccia; order Ryanbacterales; family GWA2-47-10b; genus JBBTUF01. The sequence goes on along the minus strand of JBBTUF010000067.1, from coordinate 6,211 downwards.
TGTTTTATATTAATGGAAAATCATTTTCATATTCTGTTGCGCGATATTTGTGATGGAAACGATGGGAATATCCCGAAATTCATGCAACGTTTAGGTAATGCATATGCAAAATATTTCAATACTAGATATAGGCGTACAGGACATCTTTTTGAAAACCGTTACAACGCGATTCATATCGATAGCAATGAATATCTTAATTATCTTTCCGCATATATTCATCTCAATAGAAGTGAAAATCAAAAATGGTGCGGAAAAGAAGAGAAATATCCGTGGTCAAGTTTTCAAGACGTCGCTATTCATAATCGATTTGATGATTTATTATTGCCAGCGATACTTGTGGAGCAATTTCCACATGAGAATGAGTATAAAATGTTTGTGAAAGATACTTCAATCAAAAAACTTAATCAAATAATTCCGTCAAACATCAGATGTTTGACAGAAAGATGATTTATGAAATATTTTTTTGTCGGTATTAAGGGCGTGGGCATGACAAGCATAGCCACACTCTACAAAGAGTGGGGGCATGATGTCTCTGGTTCTGACACCGAAGAAAAATTTTTTACGGACACTATTTTAAAAAATCTTGGCGTCTCTGTGGTTTCTTTTGATGCGAAATTTATAACGCCTGAGATTAATAGAGTTATTTATTCGAGCGCATATGGCGCCGATCATCCACAGCTTATGAGGGCTCGAGAGTTAAGTATTCTATGTATATCGTATGCCGAGGCGCTTGCCGAAATTTTTAATGCACGTCAGGGTATTTTGGTAACGGGCACGCACGGAAAAACTACTTCGACTGCAATGCTGGGGAGGGTGCTTGAGGATGCGGGTCTTGATCCTACTGTTATATGTGGAGGAGAGCTTATTGAGTGGGGGCGCACGGTACGAGCGGGCAAAAGTGCATGGGTTGTTGCAGAGGGTGATGAATATCAGGCGAAAATTTTAGCCCTCAAACCGTGTATGGTACTTTTGACAAATATAGAATATGATCACCCCGATTTTTATCCCGATGAAGAGGCGTATCGAGGCGTGTTTCGCGCGTTATTGCAGTCGCTCTCGGGTACGGATATTGTGGTGGCGCACGATAATCTGCGCGATTTTGTAGATGCCTCAACGCACGCAAAAAAAATATATTTTGGCGCCGGTGCCGATTCGATCAAGCTCGGCGTATGGGGCGCGCACAACAAAACAAACGCGCTTGGTGTTTTGGCTCTCTCAATGTTTCTCGGCGTCGCTCAAGAGCAGGCGCGAGCGACTCTCGCGCATTTTCGTGGCACACGCCGTCGCATGGAACTTTATTCGCCAGAAAACGCCGAAATTGTTTTGATAGATGATTATGCTCATCACCCGACTGAAATTCGTGCAACACTTTCGGCAATTCGTGAGCGTTATCCGAGTCGCGCGATTATCGCGGCGTTTCAGCCGCATACCTATTCGCGTACGCGGGCGCTCTGCGATGATTTTGCACGCGCATTTGTTGATGCAGATCAGGTCATTATTCTTGATGTTTATGCCTCTGCAAGAGAGGTAGAGAAAAGTATTAGGGGCGAAGATTTATTTGAAGAAGTAAAAAAACATCACAAGAATGTTTTGTTTGCAAAATCTCCGGAGGAAGCGTTTGAAATAATGAAGCAAGAATTAAAGCAAAATAGCGCATTTGTTACGCTGGGCGCGGGGAATACATGGACAATCGTTGAACGTTTGTCTAAGAAAGGGGGAGAACAATAAGATTTCCATCGTCGAGGATGTAAATCTTTTTCTCGTTGTCTGACACCACAAACTGTGGCTCTCTGCCCTTGTAGAGCGGATATATGTTGCGTCGGTCTCTCCCATCAAGCTCGATAACGCTAATTTGATTTGAGTATGCTGCCAAAATTGCTTCTTGCCCGGGATAGAAAAAAACTTGGCGGACAGGATAGACATCGTCGAAAAGTAAAGCCTCTGGTTTCTCCGTATATATAGGAAGGAACTCTTCGCCGCGAAGCCAATGAATCCATATTTTGTTGTTATCCCACCAGGTAATTCGTTCGCCCGATACGTCATAATAGGTACTATCGGTTATTTTTTTCTCTGTTAAAAATTCTTGTACTGTTTCGGGGAGTGTTACGGTTGAGGTCGCGACATTTTTAGGCAGGGGAACGAGGGCGCTCTCTTGAATTGAATAATAATATTTCTTTTTTCGAGAATCGGTGAGTGTAATAATATTGTTTTCTTTGTTTTCGAATGAAATAGATTTGTAATCGCCCTTCAATACGATCGTGTTATTATCGGGATTTTGGCGTACTAACAATGCGCGAGTTTCAGTCACGCGTTCGGGAAAAACTGGCAATGTTTTAGACCAGGTGAAATATCCTTCTTTTTCAATATGGACTGTGTAGGTGTGAGGTGTAAGCCCTTGCAAAAAAAGACTACGCGAAAGTAGTGATGTTTCTTTTGCAAGTTTGCCGTTGATATAAATTTTTGTACCAGTTGCGGGAACTGACGATACTACAAGCCCTCCTGCTCGAAGAATTTTGAATTCAGAGAAAGAAAACCGAAATCCAAACGAATAGAGCATAATCGGTATGATTGCCAAAAAGAAACAGGCAACCGATATCCAAAATAAAATACGTCTTTGCGTACGAGTCATTATCATGCAGTGTAAAGATTTTGTGGGTCGGATGCAAGCGGCTTGATTGTGCGCGCAATGCGCCGTACTATGGGTGAATATGGATCGCTTTGTAATTAAAGGGGGGGTGCCTTTACAAGGTTCTGTGCGGATCCGAGGGGCAAAAAATTCGTTTACAAAGCTTATGGTAGCATCACTTTTGACTGAAGAGAGTGTTACGCTTACAAATTGTCCATCTACGATTGAGATGGATTTAATGTGCGAGATGCTAGGCAATATCGGAGCAAAAGTGAGCGCAGTTAAAAAAGGCGTGGTGGTTGTACAGGCTTCGCATATTCGAAATTATCGTGTAAGCTCACAGTCTCGAAAAAACAGGATACCCATTTTAGCATTGGCGCCGCTCTTGCATCGAAAAGGAAAGGCAGAGGTGCCATATCTTGGAGGGGACGCCATTGGTGCGCGACCGGTAAATTTTCATTTAGATATTCTAAGAAAAATGGGCGCACGTATCGTTATTAAGAAAGATACGTATGAGGCGCAAGCGCGTCGTCTTCATGGCACACGCCTCGTGTTGCCGTATCCAAGTGTGGGAGCGACTGAAACAGCGTTGTTTGCGGCGGTTCTCGCTGAAGGCAAAACAGTTATAGAAAATGCGGCGGGTGAGCCCGAAATTATTGATCTTATCTCGATGTTGCAAAAAATGGGCGCTCTCATTGAGCTCGATGTGAATCGAGTCATTCGCATTGAGGGTGTAAAAAAATTACGGGGCGCGAGCCATAGAGTTATGCCAGATCGTATGGAGGCGGCTTCGTTCGCGATACTCGCAATTGCCACCAATGGAAATGTGCTCGTAGAAGACGCCCGACAAGAGCACATGATTACTTTTTTAAATGCAATACGCCGAATTGGTGGAGAATATCGGGTAGAAGAAAAAGGAATTCGATTTTTTAGAAAAAATGGTACGCTTTTACCTTCTGATATTGAAACGCAGCCGCACCCGGGTTTTATGAGCGATTGGCAACAACCATTTACGGTGTTACTTATGCTTGCTCGGGGACATTCGCGCGTACACGAGACGGTGTATGAAGATCGTTTTGGGTTTGTAAAAGAATTTGTTCGGCTTGGGGCGCTTATTGAAATTTCTACAAAATGTTTTGGGCGTCCGTGCCGATTTGCAAATAAAGGCTTTCCGCATAGTATAGAAATACGTGGCCCCTCGCGTCTCAAGGGAGCGGATATCACGGTTCCCGATATTCGAGCAGGGCTTGCACATTTAGTCGCCGCGCTTACTGCAAAGGGCATTTCAACGATTTCTGGCGTCGAACATTTGGATCGTGGATATGAAAAAATTGATCAGCGGCTTCGAAGTATCGGAGCTAACATAAAAAGAATATGAGCATGTTTAACAAAAAATTAGGTATTGATTTGGGTACGGCAAATACTCTTGTTTTTATTCCACGTCGTGGGGTGGTTCTTAATGAGCCGTCGGTTGTTGCGATTTCAATAATGAATCATGCGGTACTTGCGGTTGGAGATGAGGCAAAAGATATGATTGGTCGAACGCCCGACAGTATCATTGCGTATCGTCCACTCAAAGATGGCGTGATTGCTGACTACCGTGTTACAGAAGCAATGCTTCGCTATTTTATTAATAAGGCAAATTCAGGATTTCGACTTTTTAAACCAGAAGTAATGATATCAGCGCCAGCAGGCGTAACATCAACGGAGCGACGCGCGGTAGTTGAGGCCGCTATGAAGGCTGGCGCGCGCGCTGCGTACGTCGTAAAAGAACCGATACTTGCGGCAATTGGTGCTGGTATTCCAATACAGGAAGCGCGCGGGCACATGGTTGTCGATATCGGTGGTGGCACGACTGATGCGGCTGTCATATCGCTCGGTGGTATTGTAGCCTCGACTTCAGCAAAAGTTGCAGGCAACAAAATAGATCTTGCGATTGCCGATTATATTAAAGAAAGGCTTAATTTGGCAATTGGAGATCGTACCGCTGAAGATATCAAAATTGCGATTGGTTCTGCGGTTCCCATCAAAGAAGAGCTCACGTATTCAGTAAAAGGGCGTGATTTTTTGACCGGTCTTCCGCGTGCGGCTGATATTAAGACTAATGAAATAGTAGAGGCGATTAAAGAACCACTTGGTGATATTATTAAAGCAATTAAAAGTGTTTTGCAAGAAACTCCACCGGAGCTTTCGGCAGATATTAGTTCCAATGGTATAATTTTAACAGGCGGTGGTTCTTTGCTTCGAAATATCGATGAGCTTGTTATGCGCTCAACTGGCGTACCTGCCCGAGTAGCCGAAGACGCGTTGTTGTGTGTTGCGCGTGGCACGGGTAAGGCGCTCGAACACTTAGAAACATATAAACGAAGCATTGTCACCAAACGATAAAGCAACCATGAAGTCGGATTCAAATCAATTTTCACAAGCCAATATTTTATATGGCTCTGGCGATTCTCAAAAACAAGCCAGTATTGATGTGTATTGCGACGCCCAGAGCGCTCGATTTAGGCATGTTTTTGGTGAGCAAAAAGGCATAGGCATTGATACGGTACACGAGATCCGGCGTCGTGCATTGATTGCCGCAGGTAGTGGCATCCAAGTATTTATTTTGTGGCGCGTTGATGAAATGACGCATGAGGCTATGCAGGCATTGCTAAAACTTCTTGAAGAGCCACCCCAAGGCGCAATATTTTTCTTGTGCACTCGAACACTATTTTTGCCTGCAACTATTATTTCACGAACAAGTCGGTTTGCATTTTTTGGCGAGTCGGAGTCGGTTGTTGAAAGTTCAGACGCCGCACAGCTGTTTGCAGACAAAATTATCGAATTGAAAGCCAAACTAGAGCAGGAGATTATAGAGCAAAAGTCATTCTCGCGAGCGCTCGTGTATAGGCTCGAAACTCTCATTCGATTATCAAGCGCACTCACGAGTACTCGAATTTCACCAAAATATCTTATGGATTCTTTTAATATTCTTGCATAATGCCTCTTTTTGTTCGATATTTTCTTGTGATTATTGGAGCGGCACTTCTTATCACGCTCATCACTTTTTTTATTTGGAAACCGCAAACATCAAAGCCCATCGATACTACAAAAACAAATGTACAATCACAGGGTATGGCCGGTATTTATTTCTCTGAAGACGGTGGTGCATCGTGGAAGGTGCTTCCGGGATCGGAAGAAATCGTGCCTCTTGTGTTCGCAGAAAAAAATGGTTCTGTGGGTGGTATGTATGTCGGTACGGAATCTTCAGGGCTTTGGATTTTAAAAGAAGGCTCGAAAACTCTTGAGCAAATCAAGGATCAAAAAGGCAATTTTGAAAATACGAGTCGCATTGATTCAATCGCACAGACAGCAGATGGCACAAGAGTATATGTGTCAGTGTTTCAGAAAAAGCAGGGTTCTGTTGTTAGTCTTGCGGAGAGTGGGTCGGAAATCGTGTACAAGGCGCCTCTTGGGGGATATGGTATTTTTGGTGTTCTTGTTGGCCAATTTGACCCTGTGCATATTAGCGTGGCGGTAGGCGATGGCACCTTCCTCGAATCTCGAGATGGTGGACGCACGAAATATTGGGCCCCGCTCGCA
>JBBTUF010000066.1:0-11532 GCA_038063855.1 Patescibacteria group bacterium | reverse complement strand
GTAAGTTGATAATGGCGCTTACCTGCGCGCTCGTAAGTTGCGCAGCTGATGAGGCAAGTGGTGAGAGAAGTGTTGCTACAGCAACTGCCACAAAACTTGTCTTCCAAAGAAGTTTTTGCATGAAAATTAAAAAATTAATGAATAATAGCTTGGTTTTATTATACCCCCCCCCATATCAAATCCGACAGTGGATATTAAATATCGAGATTTTTGACGCTTTTTGCGTGAGTCTGTATGAAATTCTTGCGCGGGGCGACTTCTTCACCCATCAAAATATCAAATATGTGATCTGAGTCTTCGGCGTCTTTAATATTTACTTGCTTCATCACACGTACTGCGGGATCCATAGTAGTTTCCCACAATTGCTCGGGGTTCATTTCACCGAGACCTTTGTATCGCTGGATAGTAATCCCCTTAATTTTACTCTCCGATGCTTCTGTAGCTTCAGCGCCCTCCTCCGCCACAGCTTCGGCGGGCAAGGAGGATGATTTCATTTTTTGAAATTCGGCAACAATTTTATCGCGCTCCACTTCAGAAAACGCGTAATGAATCTCGCGACCCTTCTGCACTCGAAAAAGCGGTGGTTGTGCAATATAAATGTACCCAGCTTCAATCAGTGGTTTGAAGTATCTATAAAAAAGTGTGAGTAAGAGCGTACGAATATGCGCGCCATCAACATCGGCATCGGTCATAATAACAATTTTGTGATATCGAAGCCTGCTAATATCAAACTCATCAGCAATCGCAGTGCCGAGCGCAATGATAAGCGCGCGAATTTCTTTAAATGCAAGCATTTTGTCGAGGCGTGCGCGCTCAACATTAAGAATTTTTCCACGCAGTGGAAGTATTGCTTGCGTACGGCGATCGCGCGCTTGTTTGGCCGAACCTCCTGCCGAATCACCCTCTACAATAAATATTTCGGCCTCTGCTGCATTTCTCGTTTGGCAATCTGATAATTTACCCGGTAAGGTCATACCCTCCAGCGCACCTTTGCGCAAAATTGTTTCTTTTGCCGCTTTGGCGGCACGCCGTGCCTTTGCCGCAAGTACTACTTTGTCGAGTACACCACCAGCATCCGTTGGATGCTCCTCTAACCACGAGGCAAATGCTTCGCCAAAAACTTTTTCAACTGCTCCTCTCGCTTCTGGGTTTCCAAGCTTTGCTTTTGTTTGACCTTCAAATTGCGTTTCGCGAATTTTAACAGAGATAATCGCCGAGAGACCTTCGCGAACATCCTCACCTGAAAGATTATCATCATCTTTGCCAAAATAACCGTTTTTACGACCATAATCGTTGAGTACTCGCGTAAGGGCTGTACGAAAACCCGTAATATGCATGCCGCCTTCTGGCGTATGAATGTTGTTTGCAAAACCCATCTCACGAGTTGAGAGGTCATCGGCATATTGTAGTGCTACTTCCACAATTACTTCATTTTCAGTTTTTGTAGTATAAAAGATTTCTTCGTGTTTGCGTGCAAAATAGCGATTGAGATGTTTTATATACGAGCGAATACCACCTTCAAAATAAAATGAATATGCTTTCTCTTCGTCTTTTTTGCGATGGTCTTGTATAAGAATACGAATGCCTTGGTTGAGATACGCCTGCTGGCGAATATGCTCAATAATTTTTGCCCAATCAAAAACAATTTCTTTAAATATTTCACTATCTGGCTCAAATGTTATTGAAGTGCCTGACCCATCACACTTTCCTACTTTTTTTACATCTGCTTTTGGCTTCCCTTGCTTATACTCTTGTGTGTACAAAAAACCATCTTTGCAAACCTCTGCCTTAAGCCAAATAGAAAGTGCGTTTACTACCGAGACACCCACACCATGAAGACCACCGGCAACCTTGTACGCCTCACCCCCAAACTTCCCTCCTGCATGAAGTGTGGTTAGTACTGTCTCAAGTGCTGATTTTTTAGTCTTCGCGTGAATATCAACAGGTATACCACGGCCATCGTCGACAACTTGAACTCGATTTTGTGGAAAAAGTGTAATCGAAATGTGTTTTGCATATCCCGCCATCGCCTCATCAATCGAATTATCGACAACTTCCCAAATGAGATGATGAAGCCCATCGACACCGGTCGAGCCGATATACATACCAGGGCGCTTTCGCACCGGCTCCAAACCTTCGAGCACATAAATATCCTTTGCATCATATGATGCTGAACTCTTATTGTCTTCGGCCTCTATTATTTTTTTTGCCATAATAATTATATCCGAGCTTCGAAACTCTCACACCGCAACGCTTCAATAATCTGGTTCATGCGCCCAGCTACCTCTTCATCTGTTAGCGTGCGATCGGGTGACTGAAAAATTAAGCGAAATGCTAAACTCTTTTGATCTACCCCAACCGCATCTCCCTCATAATAGTCGAAAAGATCCCAATCCGCCAGCCACTCACCTGCGGCACCTTCAATAACATTCATAACACTCTCAGTGTTCTCTTCACGAGGCACAATCACAGAAATATCGCGCACCATCGACGGATATCGTGGAATTGGACGAAATTCAAATTTTTCTTCAACACGCCTAACAAATTCTGGCATCAAAATTTCAATTGCAACAACAGGAACTTTTACGCCAGCTTCGGGATGGATCTGATAAAGTATCCCCAAAACCTCATTGCCTGATTTAATAAACGCAGCATGATATGGGTGAATTAAAACTTTTTCTGAAAAAGGCCATGCGGTGTGTTTGCCAGCAATATCTTCAAACCCAACATCCGTGAGACCAAATCGCTCGCAAAACGATTCAACAATACCCTTTGCTTCAAAATACAAATTATCTGCCTTCGCGTGTGATGCAAGCACCGCACTCATATGTACTCGTTCATCTGGATCCTTACGCCCCTTACAAAATACATTTCCGATTTCAAAGAATCGCAACTCGCGCGCATTGTGAACATTTGTCTTTATATTTTCTAACAGGCTCGGCACGAGTGAAGTTCGTAAAAACATAAATTCTTCAGATATTGGATTTTGCAATTCGAGGCGAGGCATTGCAGTCGTGAATGCTTTGGACTCAAATGAATAATTTTGCATTTCAAAAAAACCAAAAACACGAAATGTGTCGCGCACTTTGTCTGAAATTGCGTGATTGTCATGTTCATCGGGATGTACGAGTGCTACATGAGGAGCCGTGGCACTAATATTTCCGTACCCCGAGATTCTGCCGACCTCTTCGATTACATCGGCTTCGTTTTCTATATCAAGTCGCCATGGTGGCGGTGTTACACTTAAAATTCTTTTTCCAAGCGAGCGCGTCGCAATCGATAATCGCGAAAGAATCGACATAATTTCAGTCTGCGCAATCCCTCGTCCAAGTACACTCGCAACTTTATCTACACTCACTAAAACAGGAGCAACTTTTGGAATATTTTTCTTAATATCAATAAATCCTTTTGCGACCGTACCGCCAGCAACTTCTCCGATAAGATTTACCAGTCGTTCCATGACACGATCAAGCTCGCGCGATGAAATTCCTTTTGAAAATCGAACTGACGCATCAGTCGAAAGATTAAGCGCTCGGGATGTTTGACGGATTAGCGTGCGATCAAAAACACCAAGTTCAAGAACGATTCGCTTTGTTTTTTCATTCACTCCAGAACGCATACCCCCTTTGACGCCAGCGATCGCAAGTGGACCCTCGCTATCGGTAATCACTAAATGCCTCGCACCCAGCTTGAAATGCGATCCATCAAGTGACTCAAATGGTTCGCCCGGACGCGCAAATCGAACCGTAATACTCGGCTTCGCGAGTGCGTCATAATCAAACGCGTGCGCTGGGTGCCCAGTCTCGAGCATTACATAATTTGTTGCGTCTACAATATTGTTTATGGATCGGATACCGCACGCAAGGAGTCGTTCTTTAATGTACTTTGGTGACTGGCGCATCTCAATACCAGACACCACACTCAACATATAGCGCTCAACCCCTTCTTGAGGAGCGTGCGCGGAAAGTAGTTTTGAAATTGGCGTTGACGATTTTTTATTTTTTTTGCCTGAACGAATAGTTGGAAGCGTAAGCTCAGTGCCCGTAATTGCTCGTATCTCGCGTGCAATACCGATATGCCCTGAAGCATCTGGTGCACGATTTGGCAAAATATCAATATCAAATACAAAATCATTTGTCTGGGCAAGTTTTTTTATTTCCTCAACTTGCATAAATTGAAGCGTGAGCAATTCACCCAGTTTTTCAGGTGGTGGGATTTTTTTAACCAGATCTTTAAGCCATAGATAAGAAAATTTCATACGTTTTGAATTCGTTAAAATTGTTTTAAGAATCGAATATCACCACCTCGAAACAATCGAATATCGGTAATTTTGTATTTCATCATTGCAAGCCGATCAAGACCCATTCCAAACGCAAAACCCTGAAATTCACCGGATACATATCCCGCCGCCTCAAATACTTTTTGATGCACCATGCCTGCACCACCCAATTCAAGCCAACCTGATTGTTTGCAAACCGCACACCCCTTGCCACGACATGCCACACACGTAATATCAAATTCGAAACCGGGTTCAACAAACGGAAAATAGCTCGGGCGCAAACGAATTGTCATGTCGCGCCCAAACAGTTTTTGAAAAAATATATTTAAAATATATTTCAAATTTGCTACCGATATATCTTTACCAACCATAAGCCCTTCAAGTTGCCAAAATTCAAAATCGTGCGATGCATCAGTCGCTTCGTGCCGAAATACTTTACCGGGCACAATAATGCGAAACGGAGGATTGTGACTTTCCATGTATCGAATCTGTACCGGACTTGTGTGTGTTCGTAATAAATACTTCGATTGTAACTCCGACGTTTTAGTCGGAGCTCCGACCCCCTTAGGGCGTCGGAGCCAAAACGTGTCCCACAAATCGCGCGAGGGATGATCACGTGGTATATTGAGCGCATCAAAATTATAATATTCGGTTTCAACGTCAGGTCCTTCGACAACTCCAAACCCGAGTGAAGAGAAAATTTTCTCGGCCTCAAGACGAATATGGGTTAGGGGATGAATGTGACCACGCGAAACGCGAACACCGGGTCGCGTAATATCAATTCTTTGACGCTTGAGATCGCGCTCCAGATGCACTTTCTTTAGAGCGGTTCTCTTTTTTTCAAGAGACGCTTCAAGCTCTTGCCGAAATTGATTCGCCTGAGCACCGAGTACCTTTCGTTTTTCTTCAGCAAGACCCGAAAGAGATCGTAAAATTGCAGTTAGCTTTCCTTGCTTTCTGCCAAAAAATTCAAGCTCGAATCGCTCAAGATCTTTAAGATTCTCGATTCTTTCAAGCCCTCCTTTTGCCGATTTTATAAGCTCATCGAGCGACTCCATACGCTTCAGTATAGCGCAAAAAGGCCATTTGTTCAATCATAACGCCAATATCTAGAGCGCTAAATCTTAAACGCTCATCGATAAAAAAGTTCTTCGCGGCCGCGACTGGATTTGAACCCTCTCGGTCGCCCAAGCCCCATCGCTTTGATTTTATTGATAATTTTGAGATGTTTTTACTATAGCTCAAAGATTGTTTGACTCGCGAGAAATAATCTAATACAATCTCATATATTGGGTATATGAGATTAATTTCATAAAATACGAATCGATTAACTAAACGAATTCAAAATCTGCCACAAGATATTTGGTCGCTCATCAATAAAATTGATGAGCTAAAAGGGCGCTGGATCGGTGGCGCAGATCTCAATCCTCAAGCACTCTCCCGACTGAAGCGTTCCGTTTTAGTTACTTCAACGGGAGCATCTACCCGTATTGAGGGTGCAAAACTCTCCGATGAAGATGTGGAAAAACTCATGCGCGGGCTTTCAATGCAAAAATTCACCGACCGGGATAAGCAAGAAGTGAGAGGATATTATGAATTACTTGAAAACATTTTCAATTCGTGGAAGCAAATACCATTTTCAGAAAGTACTATTAAGCATTTTCACAAAGAGCTTTTAAAATACGTTAAGAAAGACGCATTGCATCGTGGCGAATACAAAAAAATGGAAAACAGAGTCGAAATGATCGATGAGGCTGGAAAATCTATTGGAGTATTATTCGACACAACGCCAGCTTATCTTACTCCGAAAGAAATGCTAGAACTCACTGAATGGACTCTCGAAGCATTTACTCTTCATGAGATTCATCCACTCATTATCACTGGCAACTTTCTTGTAGAATTCCTTAATATCCACCCCTTCCAAGATGGCAATGGGCGGCTTTCTCGCATACTTACAAATCTTCTTATGCTTAAAGCTGGTTACGAATATATACCGTATGTTTCTCATGAAAAACTGATTGAGGATAATAAACCGGAATACTACATAGCGCTCCGCCAAAGCCAAAAGACATTCAAAACAAAAAAAGAAAACATTGTTCCATGGCTTGAATTTTTCTTGCGTATTTTACTTGCGCAGGCCGAACAAGCTATTGATTTGCTTTCGAAAGAAAACATTGAAAAACTGCTTTCCCCGAAACAGCTCGTTGTATGGCAGTATCTTATGCATGCTTCGGAAGCAACCCCCGGAGAAATTGCGAAAGCAACAAAAATTGCCCGCCCAACGGTTTCGCAGGCGCTTGATAAATTATTACGGCTTAAGCAGGTAAAACGCGTAGGTTTGGGCAGAACGACTCGTTATCGGAAAAAATGATCGCTCATGAACCTTATAGGCGACGACATCCTAGAATTGTATTATTCTTTGTTTCGTGGCAGAACTGATGTCTTCGCGAGATTCTGGGGAAAGGAGGGACGTTCCGGATATAGCCCTGCTTACTCATTCGATTGGAATGAGTTTTTGGCACACAAGCAAAAGGGTGGATCAATAAAAACATTTGAAAACAAACAGGCCGTTCCACTGACAAAGGAGATTCTGCGGCAACATTTGTTTGGACAAAACGCTGTGGGCATATACCCAATCCTTAGAGATAATACTTCATTTTTTCTTGCTGCCGATTTTGACGGAGAACATTGGCATAAAGACGCACAAAAATATATTGATGAATTGATAAAAGTTGGACTTTCGGCATACCTTGAGCGATCAAAATCCGGCGCAGGCGGACATGTCTGGATATTTTTTGAAGAGCCGTACCCGTGTTATAAAAGTCGTCGTATTGGTTTGGAACTCATTCGACGCGCTTTCAATGTATCGGAGTTTGAAAAAGAAGTCAGCTTTGACAGGTTATTTCCTAACCAGGATACGATTTCTGATGGCGGCTTCGGTAATCTTATCGCGTTACCTCTTCAGGGACGCTATGCTAAACAAAACAACACGCTTTTTATTGATCCAAAAACCGCGGAGCCATATCGCGATCAATGGGAATATCTCGCACAGATGCGAAAATGCACTGCTAATGAACTTAATGCCGCTCTTGCAGCATTAGACAGCAGTTACGCCAGCTCAGCTTTTGACGACGCACGCGACGAAAATACTAATTTAATCCTTTCTATTCATGTAGGAAAACGGGTAGAGATTCCGCGCCGATATCTTACGCCGGCTACAATCAAGTTTTTAAAAGAAAAACTTAATTTTCTTAACACTGAATACCTTACCAAGAAGCGGCTAGGAAAATCCGTATATCAGGTGCAAAAATATTTCAAACTCATCGGTGAGTCGGGCGATAGCGTATTTCTTCCGCGCGGGTTTTTAAACCAGCTCATTTCGTTTCTTAAATCAGAAAGTATTCCGTATACACTAAACTATACCTATCCGGCTCTAAAGCCAATTACTTTCAGAAACCTAATGCAACTTACACCGCCACAAAAGGAAGCGACACTAAAAGCGCTTGATCATGACGAGGGCGTTATTGTCGCTCCGCCCGGAAGCGGGAAGACCATGATCGGTATGGAGATTGTAGCAACGCGGCAACTGCCTGCACTCGTCCTTGTCCACCGAAAACAGCTTCTTGATCAATGGGTGGATCGAATACAAACATACCTTGATATTCCAAAGATTCGTATTGGAAGATTTTCTGGAACTACAAAAAAGATCGGCCAAGACATAACGGTCGGGTTGCTACAAAGTTTGGCGAGGTATAAAAACATATCGGAGCTTTCAGATAAGTTTGGAACGATCGTCGTAGACGAATGCCATCACATACCAGCAAAAACGTTCCGAGAAGTTATCGCTAATCTAAACCCCCGATATCTATACGGACTGACAGCAACTCCAAAACGGAAGCATAATGATGAGCAACTTATTTTTGTTTACATCGGCGATATTGTAGCGACAATGGATGCTACAACGTCATTACATGATGTTCCGGACAAGAAATTAATGAAGATGCCGCAGATTATCATTCGGGAAACTGAACTGGAAATACCGTTTCAGTGGAAAACCGACAGATTCCAACTACTCGCAAAGATAGTCAGTTTTGATACCGCTCGGAATCGGCTTATTGCAGAGGACATAATCCAGCAAGTGAAAGACGGGAACAGAACGCTTGTCTTAAGTGAACGAAAAGAACATCTCGAAATTTTGGCACTATGCCTAAAAGGACATGCTGAAACAATTATAATTTCCGGGGACAGCTCTGCACGGGAGCGCGAATCAAAAATCAAACAGATTCACGATGGTCACTACCAAGTAATTCTTTCCACGGGGCAGTTCTTTGGAGAAGGTTTGGATGTAAAAAATATCTCGACGCTCATACTTGCTTTCCCGTTCTCATTTGAAGGGAAGCTGGCACAATATATAGGTCGCTTATTACATAGCGCGTATCCAAAATTTGTACTTGATTATCGTGACAGTAAAGTTGCTTTCCTTGAACGGCAATATAAACAGCGGCAGAGATATTATAAAAAGCTGAATCAATAACTTTCTTTTATTAACCTGGCTATGGAACCCTCTCGGTCGCACAGGCGGGGTCGAAGACCCCGATAGGATTCGAACTAAAAAGATGTTGAAAAATATAGGTCTGGTCGGTCTCTCGATAAAAAATGTTCTTGGCGGGCGTTATGGGACGACATAGGAACGTTTTTAGCATCTCATTATTTACTTGACCATTCAGAAATGAAGCAATAAAATACAAGTAGTAGGTTGATACCGAAAGGCAACCCCGAAGCAGCGCGACAACTACGGTCACCCACTGCGTTTGTGTGAGGCAACTCACTTACCGGGATTGGCAAAATCGTGCCTGAGCCGCGTTTAAGCTTTCCTGCCAGCCATTCGAGAGTGAGCTGGATCTCGCTTTAAAGCCAGACCAACGTCTTACAGACGTACCCGCCCAAAAACTCCGATTTATAGAGACACTTTTACCCCGGCAGTAAGCCGGAGTTTTTGTTATGGTTGGACAGCTTTAGTTTTTGAAAAAAGCGTATTCCAATTCAATATAAGGTTTAGAAAAAGCAAGATAACTATTGGGAGAGTCCATTGCTCAAAAAGTCCTCCATTTCCTCCCCTTACCGGAATATCGGACGCTAAAGCTATTATTGCGAATATAAGGAATCCACCGCTTTTACGATACAACGCATACGCACAAATAAAAGCTATTATTGCAAAAAATATTTCTGTAGAAGCGGTGCCGTAAAAATCCCATGCGCCTCGTTCTATACTCCGGCGTACAGAGAAACTAAGTAACCAAAGGCCTGCACCTACAAAAATTGTAATACTCGCCCAGTAAAGAAGCTTCTGCAGAAAAATAAACATGTAAATTAGTTAATTAACAGCTTTTGTTTTTGGAAAAAGTTCTCGCCAATTCAAAACTAGGTTTACTGCAAAAAAGACAAATAAAACGGGGGTTGACCAATCAAGCCCGAGCTTGCGAAACTCTCCGTTAATAATGATGAGAAGAGTATCATATCCCTCCGCAACTGTTACCAGAATATAAAACCATCCCATTTTCTTGTACATTAAGAAAGCAGCAATAAAGGCCAATATTGCAAAAGTTAATTCAGTAGTAGCAGTTCCATAGAAATCCCATGAGTTCATCTTTATTACTCGTCGTATGGGAAACGAAGTCAGATAGACACCCCAACCGATAAACCATAAAACGCCCGCCCAGTAGAAAAGTTTTTTAAGATAGTCAGCCATGGATAAATTATGTAATTAATGGAAAGTGAGTGTGGACAGAATCAAGTCTTCGGCTTCTTTTCCTCCTGGTTCAGTATGGAGAGTAGATTGAATAACAATGCCGTATTTATTGTGAGAATTCTGCCCGGACATTTGACCCCAAATTGGGTCTTCGGGATATGTAAATTCAATATCCGTTAGGAATGCATAGGTAAGAACAGTGGAATCTTTGCTATCAAGTAATTTAACAGCTTGATATCCTCCAATTGTTCTTCTCTCATCTGTTTTCTGAATATTTTTTGATCGCTCTGCTTTGAGAAGGTCTATATATTCGTCGGTTGTTTTGATGTTCTCTTCTGGAAATACGAAAATTAGAAGTCCATTTCCTTTTACATTTGATGCGTTATTCTTTCCACAAAAAGACGGCGTATAGACGACAACCGAAGCTATATCTTGCGTCCAACAATAGTCTTTTGGATATTTAAATGTAAATGGAATGCTTTTGTCATAGTACTTATACTCAAGGGTTTTCTCCAAAGATATTTTTGCAGACGAAGGAGGGGTCGGTGAAACCGGCTTTGGAGAAGCTGGTGGAGGTGGTTGCACTTTCGGTGGTGGAGTGTTTTCTGAAACTGGAGGCGGTGAGGGTGGTTCAACTGCCTTGTTTTGAGCTGGGGTAACCTGAGTTTTACTGTAATAGTAGGCTCCACCTCCTAATAAACTGATACCAATAACTACGATTATTAAAATGATTGGTGCGAACCCTTTTTGATTCATTGTATTATTAGAGTTAATTTATAATGACCTTTGTAACCCATCACTTTTATAGTAGCTTATTTCTACCCAACTGGAAATTCTTTGATCCGGTTGGCCAAATCAACCTTGTTATAAAACCCCACTGCTCTCACGTGTAAAATGGGCAATTCGGCATCCTTAAGTATGTGATCGATATTAATATCTCGCACTCGCCCCCTCTCAGTGTCGTGAGAAGAATCATCCAGTTCTATAGCAAGCAGCGGTTTAATATTCTGCTTATCACACAGCACAAAATCTATATGGCGAGATTTAATTCTATTACGCAAGCCAAAACGGTTTTCTGTCCCCTTTGGTAACCACAGCAAATCTTCCAAACGGACTTTTGCAAAAAGCAAAAAGTTATTTTCCTCGGCAACCTTACTAAGCACATCGTAAAATTTTCTTTCAGCAATCGAGAGGAGATAATCTTTTTTCTTATAGGGCAACTTTTGATCTTTATCTTCCCCTTTAGTAAATGTGTTTTTGAATACGCCTATTTTCTCAAGAGTAACAACTCCGATAATAAGTATAAATAAAGTGACAGCAATTAATTCCATATAACACAAAGCCCCGCATTAGCTAGGTCTTACGACCCTATACACCTTTCGAGGTATAGCCCATGGAAGAGTTGCTGAACGCGGGGTTCAGTGTCTTCCATGGGTCTTTTGACCATATCCTGCCGGCAGAGCCAGCAGGGGTTAGGTCTTTCTTATTAAGTTATAACAACATC
>JBBTUF010000065.1:0-25777 GCA_038063855.1 Patescibacteria group bacterium | reverse complement strand
GGAATCGAACCTGCGACCATCTCCTTAAAAGGGAGCTGCTCTACCGACTGAGCTACGGGTGGACCAAGGACACTACTTTTTTAAATGGAGGCTTATACTAGCGTTATTTTCCTCTTGATACAAGAAGTAATCCTAAAAGTGGAGAGGCCACCCAAAACAAATATGCCGATGAACCTACAAAGAGCGATCGAGTTAGTGGTGATATAACCAGAATTCCTTTAAGAGAAACTATGGCAAGAGTGCCCGATACAAAGAGTCCAACCGCCAAAAAGCTCATTAAAAACGCCTGCCACCACCGGTAACCAACTCGAGAAAATATTCTCAATACCATTCGCTCAAGTATTATGAATACCACAATCAATATACTAAAATAAACGGCAATATTTCGGTATTGGCTTTTTGGAGCAATCATATATTCATCGAGCATTTTAAACACAAGCGAGCTCAGAAAAAGCCCCACATATGTTGCAAACAAAAACGAAAGAAGTTTTGATTTCCCACCAAGTAACCCCCACAAAAAACCCGCTGCCAGGAAAAATATAATTATCAATACGTCAACGGCAGGATTACCAATAACTAAGGCGAGCTTTGAAGTATATGGCGCCATATAATTTAATTACCTTCTTTTTGAAGCTCGGTAATTAGATTTTTGAGTACGGGCGAGAGCTTTTTTGGCATTTTAATTTTTACTTCAGCAAGTAGATCTCCGCGGCTTCCATCTTCCCGCGGTACACCTTTGCCTGCAACCCGTAGTACTTCGCCATCAGCAACTCCTTGCGGTATTTTCATTTTGATCGCACCATCCAACGTTTCTACATCACGAGAACCTCCCATTAACGCAAAAGAAAGTGGTATTTCAAGTTTCATATACAAATCAGTTTTTGATCTGCGAAATGTTGTATGAGGCAATACACGCACTTTTACATAGAGATCTCCCACTTCAGCGCCACGCGCTGCCTCTCCCTTGCCTGCCATTCGTACTACTTCACCATTTTCGATACCCATTGGTATCACAATATGAATTTCCTCACTTTTTACTATGACTTCATCTCCATGGCATGTTCTACATTTATGCTCGGGGATTTTCCCACGGCCATGGCATGCAGAACATTCAACAACTTGCGTGTATGAACCAAAAAATGATTGTTTTGTATCTCGAATCGTGCCTGACCCATGACAACGAGTACATGAAACTTCTTTGGTATCTTTTTCTTTTCCTATTCCATTGCAACTATCGCACGGCGCGCGCTTACGAATAAGTACGCGACGCTCGGTACCAAACACAGCATCGGCAAACGAAATCTCAATATCAATAGAAATATCGCGACCACGCTTGTGGTTGTTGTTTGCAAAACCAGCTCCGCGACCAAAAAAGGTTTCAAAGATATCACCCATGTCGGCACTTTCAAATCCTTGAAAATTTCCAAAATCCCACCCTGCAGTACCTTGACCCATTTCGGGACCTGCCGAGCCAAATCTATCGTACTGTGCACGTTTAGAATCGTTTGAAAGAATTTGATACGCTTCGTTCACTTCTTTAAATTTACTTTCATCGCCACCTTTTTTATCAGGATGAAATTGATGCGCAAGCTTTCGATACGCACGTTTGATATCGTCTTTTGTTGCATTCCGGGCAACGCCTAAAATAGTATAGTAATCTTTCATTGTTTTGTTTTTGGAGGTGAAAATGAATATGCAAGAATTGTTGCAGGCACTGCCCGCAATTCAACTATACCAAAGCGATGAAGAGTTCGCAAAATTATTATTGCGAGCCAAATTGCGAGCCAATAAACCGGGAATGACAAAATTCGCAAAGTAAAGAAAAGTGCTATTGCGTACACTTTAGGAAATGCGTGTTTATACGGATCTACTTGCGCGTGCACGATACTCATGCCAGTTAAATACAATACGTGCAAATATGTGTCCGTCGGCTTTACTTGAATTTTAAGTTTTTCGGAGTATTTTTGAATGCTCTCATCAACTGCCAGTGCCGCCTGTTCTTTTGTAAGAGTCGGATATTCTTTTTTTACTTGAGCAATAATAGATTCCGATATTGTCATAGCTGAGAAAAATGTAGGATCAAGGTTTTTAATTGTTGGCCCTGCAAACTCTGCCGCTTTTATAAAATATGCTTCTGGTATGACGCTCTCTACTTGAATCTCAACAGACGCATTTTTTATATAATATGCTGTAGAGAATACAGCGATAAGACAGGTGACAAACAAAGGTACTGCTTTGCGAAGTGGGCGCGCAAGATTTCCATCAAGAGTATTTTGTACCGCAAAATATGTTCGATAGTATCCGATAATGCTGCCTACAAATAAAATAGAGGCGGCAGCAATGAATATTGGATCTAAAAACCACAACACGCCAATAAACGATGAGACCGCCGAAACTAAAATAAGCATCATGGCGTTTTCAACAAGAATAACTGACAATGCCCACAACACAGCAAGTATTGTTCCAACTACTACTGTACTCCACAGAAGCACAGAAGATTCCCACTGTAGGCTTGGCAAAAGCGCTGATACGAGTAGCCAGAAAAACACTGCTGTAACAAAAAGCGATCCGAGAAGAGTAAGTTGCTTAGCTCTTTCCGTCATTATCCTTATTATCGTCTTTTATCTCCTCGTGTTCAACTGTGCGTGGCTCATTCTGCGATGGTGGTGTTTCTGCTCCAGGAGCGTCTTTTTTATAAAGGTATTCGCCAATTTTTTGAGCTGAAATAGAGTAATCTTGCGTTTTTGCCTTAATATCGTCGAGTGACTCACCTTTTAGCGCTTCCGTAAGATCTGCTTTCTTCTTTTCGATCTCGGTTTTGATTTCAGCTGGAATCTTATCGCCAGAATCTCGGATTGCCTTGTCAGTAGTGTATATCATGGTATCTGCAATATTTTTTGCCTCTATAATTTCACGTTTTTTCTTATCTTCATCAGCATGTACTGCGGCATCTTGTTTCATGCGCTCGACTTCTTCTTTTGAAAGACCGCTCGAAGCTTCAATGCGAACTGACTGCTCTTTACTCGTTGCTTTATCTTTTGCCTTGACTGATAAAATTCCGTTCGCATCAATGTCGAATGTAACTTCTACTTGTGGCGTACCTCGAGGTGCTGGCGGTATGCCGTCAAGAATAAATCGTCCAAGCGTTTTATTGCCAGTTGCCATTTCACGTTCACCCTGCAAGATATGAATTTCAACCGATGTTTGCTGGTCAGCGGCAGTTGAAAAAACTTGAGTTTTTGCAGTTGGTATTGTAGTATTTTTTTCAATAATGCGCGTAAAGACGCCCCCAAACGTTTCAAGGCCGAGTGAAAGCGGTGTTACATCAAGTAATAAGATATCTTTAACATCGCCCTGCAAAATACCGCCTTGTACTGCCGCGCCCAACGCCACAACTTCGTCGGGATTAATTGAACGATTTGGTTCACGACCAAAAAGTTTTTTGACAGCCTCAACTATTGCAGGCATACGTGTTTGCCCTCCAACCAAAATTACTTCATTGATGTCAGCAATCGTGTAGCCAGCGTCTTTTACTACTTGTGCGGTGATTTGAGCGGATTTTTCAATATATAAAGAAACAAGTTCTTCGAGTTTTGCGCGAGTAAATTTCAAAAGTAAGTGCTGTGGGCCAGACGCATCAGACGTAATAAATGGAATATTTATTTCATGCTCAAGAGTTGTCGAGAGTTCGTGTTTTGCTTTTTCTGCCGCTTCTTTGAGACGTTGTAATGCCATCGTATCGCGTGCGATATCAATACCACTTTGTTTTTTAAATTCTGCAACAATCCACTCAATAATTTTTTGATCAAAATCATCGCCACCCAAGTGAGTATCCCCACCCGTCGCTTTTACTTCAATCGTATCTTCAGATATTTCTAAAACTGACACATCAAACGTGCCGCCACCAAAATCGTAAACGGCTACTTTTTCGTTTTTCTTTTTATTGAATCCGTAGGCAAGTGCCGCAGCAGTAGGCTCGTTAAGAATACGGCGCACATTAAAGCCCGCGATTTCACCGGCATCTTTTGTGGCTTTTCGCTGAGAATCATCAAAATATGCAGGTACCGTAATGATAACATCAGTAATTGGGCCTCCAAGCTTTTCTTCTGCGTCGGCTTTTAATTTTTGCAACACCATTGCCGCAATTTCTTCGGGACGCAACCATTTACCACCCATTTCTATTTCTACGCCGCCATTTTGAGACTCGCGTAGTGGATATGGGAGCAATGCTTTGTCGCGCTCCACTTCTTTGTCTTTAAACTTACGTCCAATAAGTCGCTTGGCTGAATAAATCGTGCCCTTTGGATTTGTAATTGCCTGTCTTTTTGCGAGTAATCCCACGAGTCGTTCACTTACCTTTGATAACGCAACAATCGACGGCGTTGTTCGATTACCTTCTTTGTTTTCTACGATACGAGGCTCACCTCCTTCAACAACTGCCATTGCAGAGTTTGTAGTTCCTAAATCAATTCCTAATATTTTACTCATATATTTTTTTATTAATAAATTATTGCTTGTAATCCACGGCATTTATTTTTCATATTTCGAGACCTTTACTCGTGCGGGGCGCAATACTCGATCTCCCATCATATACCCTGCTTGCGCCTCACCTACTACCTTGTTGTCATCTTTTTCTTGATCTGTTTTTACTACTTCGACAGCCTCATGGATAGATGGATCAAATTCAGAATTTTTGGTTACCATTTTCACCACGCCATATTTTGAAAATATTTTCTCGATTTGGCTATATATTCTTCTTACGCCTTCAAGCCATTGAGATTCTGGCGGATCAAGCGCAAATGCGTTATCAAAACCGTCGGCTACTTCGAGTAATTCTTTTAGTATGCGAGTTTCAGCGTACTGATTTGTTGTTTCAAGTCGCGCACTAAATTCTCGCTCTGCGTTCATATAATCGGCTTTCGCGCGCTTCCACCCACCAAGATACTCGTCTTTTTCTTGTCGGCATACTTCCAAATCTTTCTTTATTTTTGAAAGTTTTTCGGCGAATCCTGCGTTATCTTCTAAAATTTCAATTTCATCTTCCATAATATTATTTTCGTTTTTTTAAAGGCTTTTTATTCCATATTTTCATAAAACCAATAATAAGATCATAGGGCATGCGTGTTGGACCTGCAATAAAAAATAAATCCTCATCTGTATTTTTTCCAACGACAACGCTTATGCGACTGTGCGGTTGTATATTATTTTCGTCTCCAATAAATAATTGATACGACCCTGGATCTAATAAATTATCATACTCTTCGCGGTACCCATTGAATTCATCGAGAAACCGACCAAATTCTTTTACCACCGATGGTTCAGAAAATTCGGGTTCTCCAAATATTTCATCGAAACCAATCGGCATGGTAGCGCCAAACTGAGATAATACTCGAAATTCATGCGCTATTTCTTCTTGAAGGGATTGTATAGATTCTTGCATGAGTGACTCTTCTTCACAAAGACGCAAGAGTGCCGGCGGTATGATTGCCTCACGCGCGCTACCCGAGAGTAATTCGTCGACAAAAAAACGATATCCTCGAGAGCGCGGTATGCGTCCACCCGACACGTGGGGCTGTTCAATATAGCCATCTTCCGTTAAGTCAGCAAAAATAGTGCGCACCGACGCTGAACTCAATGAATGACGCATGCGACTTGCGATTTTTTCGCTCGAAACAGGCTCGGCAGTCTTAATATATTCCCGCACAAGCATTTCAAGGATATTTTTGTGCCTGGTATCAATCATGCAATAATTATAGCAATTAGCACTCTCATGTCAAGACTGCTAAATATGGTACGCACTCCTTTCGTTTTTTATCCTGTTTTGCTATATTCTTAAGGCATCGGACCTTAACAACAGGAGGAAATATGACAGCGGGACTTTCACTTTCGTCAGCTATTCAAGGTGGTTTGTACGCTTTACGATGCCCAGAATACGATTGTATCGTTTTTAGCGACAACCGAGAAGACGCAGCTCATGGACTCATTTCGTCTATTATAATAAACGCACGCTTTGATCTCAGCAGGCCAGAAAAAGAAAGAAAACAGCCAGTTTTAAGTAAGGTGGTAGTTGATCACGTGAACAATATATTAGAAATTTATCTCGCGCTTGAAGAATGGCTAAACGATCCTGACATACCAACTTCTTAAGAACAAAAAACGAGCTTACCAGAATTGGTAAGCTCATCTTTTTAATAATTGGTTCTTTATCGTTTCGCCCACTATAATATTCTAAAAAAATTTATTTTCCACTTTTAATGCCGAGCTTCTTTTCAACAAGCCGTAAACGAGCAAGAGCATCTTCAAATTCATCGCGGTATACAAAATGCTTACGAATTTCAGCAACATCTCGCTCCACCGACCCTAATCGAGCATCCATATGATCGAGTTTTTGTTCAACCCCAGTAAACCTCTTATCTACAAGATTAAAGCGTTGATCTACAGCACTAAACTGTTCATCCACCAAATCAAAGCGCTTGTTAACTGATTTTTTATCAGCCAGCGTTTCGCTCATATGATCAAATCCCTTATTAACCATAAACGCTAAATCGTCGATTGTCATTTTTTTCTTTGCCATTACTTCCATGCTACCAACTTTAAAAATACAGTCAAAC
Organism: Patescibacteria group bacterium; assembly: GCA_038063855.1. Classification (GTDB taxonomy): domain Bacteria; phylum Patescibacteriota; class Minisyncoccia; order Ryanbacterales; family GWA2-47-10b; genus JBBTUF01. The sequence continues at coordinate 19,166 of JBBTUF010000065.1, read as the reverse complement.
TATCGCTTCGCCCACTGTGGGGATTTGCGAGCTTTTTTGAGACCGAATTTACGGCGTTCTTTTACGCGTGGGTCGCGTTTGAGAAACCCAGGGCGCTTGAGTTTTGTACGAAGTTCAACATCAAATAAGAGCAATGCACGAGCAATGCCATGGCGCATTGCTTCGGCTTGTGCGTGGATACCGCCACCCTTTACTTTAACGCTTACTGAAAATCGAGTTGCAGGCCGCGTCTTACGAAATGCGTCTTCTGCAATCTTTTGCATTTCTTCTGTCGGGAAGTATGTTTTGTAATCCTTATCGTTAACAATCATGCCTTCGCCGTCAGCAAATAATCGCACGCGAGCAACCGCAGTTTTACGACGGCCTACTGCTTCCAAATATCGTCCTACTTCTTTTTTATTTTTTGTCGGTTGCATATACTGAAAGATTTTTTAATATTTCTTTACGAAGCCGATTTCGCGGAATCATACCTTCAATCGCCTGAATAATAAATTTTGAAGGGCTTTTTTCAAATGTTGTATGATACGGAATCATCTTAAGACCGCCTGGAAAGCCAGAATATTTTTCGCGCTTACCTTTAAGCATTTTATTGCCCGTTACGCGAATACGTGTGGCATTTGTGATGATAACTTTTTGAATCGGCAATATGTGCCTCTCGTATGCGGGACTTCCTTTACCACGCAACAGCGAAGCTGCCTCGGATGCTACTCGCCCAAGCGATCGCCCATCTGCATTTAAAATTATTGGCTCTTGTGTAGTTTTCATATTTTTAGAGGACAAAACTTATACGTGCCATGCGCGCGGAATCTGACTTGCGCACACCTTCATGAATAATACGAGTATAGCCGCTTGATCTACCCTCAAGTTTTGGCAAAAGTGTTACTTTAAGACGACGAGCGGCGTCAGAACCAATTTCGGCAACAATGAGTCTTTGGACTGAAAGTGTACCTTTCTTTGCCTTTGTAATTAAACGCTCTACTCCCGGGCGTGTTGCTTTTGCTTTTGCCTCGGTTGTAAGAATGCTTTCTTTTAAAATTAATGCTCGAGTAAGCGAACGGAGCAAAGCCTCACGAGGCCCTTTTTTTCTTTTTAAAATTACTCCTGACCGCCTGTGTTTCATGGTTTTACGTTATTCGTTTTTAAGTGTTATACCAAAATTACCAAGTTCACGATGAATTTCTTGCATCGCTTTTTCACCAACACCGTCAAATTCACGAAGTTCTGACTCGGAACGCCCAATCAGATCCCCAATTGTCTTAAGACCGTTCCGAGCAAGCGCATTGAGCGTATGGCTGGAAAATTTTACATCTTCGAGTAATGTAGCGCTATATTCATTATCGGCCGGAACGTTTTCTACACGCGGGATTGCGATATCAGGCACTTCGGCCAATTCTCCTTTTTCGCGAAATGTTTTAAGTTCATCGAGTTGACCGATTAAAAGACTCAATGCGTCCAAAAATGCCTCTCGTGGTGCGATTGTTCCATCAGTATCAATTGAAAGAACAAGTCTATTATAATCAGTTGAAGAACCAACACGCATATTTTCGACGTTGTAACTTACTTTCCGAATTGGAGTAAAAATAGCATCAAGCACAAGTACTCCTGATTCAACTCTCCTACTTTCGAGTACTTCTTTTGCTTGATACCCAACACCACGCTCTACGGTGAGCTCAAATGACAACACTGACGATTTTTTTGTAAGTGTAGCAATATGTTGGTCCGTATTTACAATTTCAAGATTTGAAGATGTTTTAATATCACCTGCTTTTATCTCACAGATTCCTTTTGCTTCAAACGATACTGTCTCAGGTCCATCAGTATATACCTTAAACCGAAGTTGTTTAATATTAAGCAAAATTAAAAGAACATCTTCCAATACGCCTGGAATGGTTGAAAATTCATGATTAACGCCCTCTATTTTTACTCGCGTGACAGCCGCACCCGGCAATGAAGAAAAAAGCACGCGCCGCAACGCATTGCCAATAGTAATGCCATATCCTGGGTGAAGACCCTCGATAATAATATCAGCGCGATTGCCTTCTTCGCGCTCAATGAACGGTTTCGACGGCAATAGGAGAGTGTAATTCATAGGTCGTTTTAATTAAGAAAATGAATAAAAAATGAGTTCTCGAATTATTTCGAGTAGTACTCAATGATTGACTTTATATTGTATGATCGTACCACATCTTCAACTTTTGGTAAAGATACAATCGTGCCTTCTCGCCTTATGGGTTCTAGTGATAGCCATTCAGGAATTTTTTGTTTTTGTATTGTTATATCCAAATTTTGAAAAGCGCCTTTTGATTGCGAACGAGCAGCAATTGCAATTACTTGACCGATCTTCACCTGATATGACGGCACAAAGACTTTTCTGGCGCCAACCGTAATATGACCATGTGATACCAATTGACGTGCGAGTGCGCGAGATGGTGCAAAACCGAGACGATATACAACATTATCAAGTCGCATTTCAAGTAACGAGATAAGGCTTTGAACAACATTACCTCCACGACCTGCTAAAGATTTCATAACATATGCACGAAATTGACTCTCTGAAATGCCGTACGAAAATCGTACCACCTGTTTGTCGCGAAGTTGCGTGCTAAATTCAGAACCCTCACGACGACGTTTTTTGCCCTTGCCATGAATACCGGGAGGATATGGCTTACGGCGAAACGCGCATTTTTCGCGACCACAAACAGATGCTCCTACTCGACGACAAATTCTACATGAAATACGCATAATAATTTTTTATACTCTTCGGGGTTTTGTAGGTTTCGTATAACCGTGCGGCGTCGGAGTCATATCTTTAATTGAATGGATCTGAAAACCTTTTTGTGCAAACATACGGAGCGCCGATTCGCGACCAGAACCAACTCCTTTTACTCGCACATGAATTTCCGCAAGACCAAGCTCTCGCGCCTGATCAGATAACAATTCTGCAGCCTTGGACGCGGCGTATGGCGTGCCTTTTTTTGAACCAGAAAAACCACTTCTCCCGCTTGTTTGCGAAAGATATACATTTCCTCGCAAATCAGTAAGCGTTATAAGGGTATTGTTGTACGTTGAAAGAATATGAATAATACCCTCAGAAAGTTTGCGCCGTGAAGAGACGCGAACCACAGGGCCTGCTGCTTTTTCGCCTCCTTCGGTTGATTTTTTAATTACTCGTTTTTTCCCCATAGTATCAAATTTTATTTCTTATCGAGCTTACGCTTACCAGAACCCATCGTTACACGCTTATTGCCGCGTCGTGTTCGTGAGTTTGTCTTAGTACGCTGGCCTCGTGACGGTAAACTTCGCGCATGACGAGTGCCTCGATATGAACCCACATCTTTTAACCGTTTTACATTGAGTAAAATTTCTCTTCGCAGGGCTCCTTCAACTACATATTCTTTTTCAATAATATCGCGAAGACGCGCAGTCTCATCAGGTGTTAAATCTTTTGCCCGGCGTGTTAATGGAACTTTTGCTTTTGCTAAAATTACTCGTGCACGCGGACGACCAATACCATAGACATACGAGAGAGCGATCTCGATTACTTTTCCATCTGGAATTGTGACTCCTGCAATACGCGCCATAAATTATCCTTGTCGTTGTTTATGTTTTGGGTTTTTACAGATGACAAAAAGGCGCCGTGCGCGCTTTACTTGTTTGCAATGATTGCAAATTTTTTTGACTGATGCTCGAACCTTCATTAAAAATTTATTTATTATTCCACACCTAGAGACGCTGTATGATACGACCCTTTGCCTTGTCGTATTGAGAAAATTCAATCCGAACGCGGTCGCCTACAAGCACTTTAATATAATGAAGACGCATCTTGCCCGAAAGGTGCGCAGATACCTCTTCACTTGTGTCAGACAATTGTACGCGAAAGAGCCCTCCCTTAAACGCTTCAACCACAAACCCTTCCCTGACAGTCTTTCCCTCTAGCATAGAAATATGTTATGGATCATACCGTATTGTGATTTGTATGTCAACACAACTTATGATCGCACCTCAATGGTTAAATTTTCAGGCTTTTTTGGGACACGCTTAAGGAGGGCTGGACGAAACGTCTTCTCAACCCTCAAAATGCCCGGAAAGGCTTTAAAGATATTATCGAGAGCGTCATAATTTTGTGCTTTAAGGACTTGCCGACGAAGCTCATCGGTATTTACAATCCACTCAAATACAGCATGTCCTTCTATCGCCAATTTAATGGTTTTATTTGTATAATTAAAATCAATATTTTTGAAAACCAAAGAAGAGTTTGGGCTTAGTTTGTACAGACCATCGCGATATAAATCTTTGAAAAGAACTTTTGCGAGTGCGGCCTCGTATACACTTTTTTCTATACCAAGTGTTTGCGCCTCACCGCGCACTTCGCCGAAAAACTTGTCTGCGGGAGATCCTTCAGGAGGATCGGTAACACGCATGGTAGTACGCAAGTCAAATTTTTCAGGAAATATCATATATTCGACAGGTATTGATTGAACAAAAGTTTTTTGTAATTCGGTCTTCATTTCGGTATCAAGTTTATTTAAAAGATCTTCAGCTTCTGCACGTCCAACAACCTTACCTTCGCCCGTTGCACCACCTTTTATTGCTGTCTTCGTTTTCGCAGAAAATTTTGAAAACTTTGGTCCACCCGCAAACCCTGGTATCGTAAATTCGGCCCTATCGATATTATATTTTTCGCCCGGCGCATCCGCTTGTACTTCAACATCTGCCGCGCCCGGAATAATGCCTTTTTTGCCACGCACTGTCACACGAGTGCGCGATCGATATATCAAACCCTGCGCCGTTTGAAAACGAGTCTTTTCGACAAGCGTTTGAGGCTCTTCACTGTAATTATTATAAATTGTAATAATGCCGGAAGCACGATTTACAAATTCTTTTGCATTCTGGCTTTCGCCTTCTCCCCGGCGCGCGAGCGTTGATGTAAAATCCTTAGCTTCAAACTGTATTGTTAAGTTCTGTGAAATATCGAAGTCACTTTTTTTAGGGACAATTGCCAACACAAGCGTTGCAGACCAAAATACATACCAAATCGCGCCACCAATGATCAATACACCCGCGAGAACGCTGGCATATCGTTTATTTATTTTAATATTCGTAGGTCGCAAAATTTTTGAAATCGATGACAATTTTAAAGCCGGACGAATTTTTTTGTCTACATGAACACGTATCTGCTCGCCCTGCTCACGTGACAAATGCGTAGCGTGAACAGGATGAGAATTTGCACGTTTTGAAAGTCCTGGCTTGATGTCAGATATAACTTTTCGAGAAGGACGATTTAAAAAATCTTCTGGTTTTGCCATTTTATTTTATCAAATGAATATTAAGAATGAGTGATAAAAGACCAAAATCATCTGGCCCATCAAATCCCGAATACGTCTGAAATTTATCACGAAATGCATCTGGCGAAATCACCGTTGTCTGAAGTCCACGCGCAAGATCGGGATGAAGTAGTGGGGGCGTAATTGCATGTTTCATCTCATCAATCAGTGCTCCTCTGCCAAAAAAGAACATATGAATGTTGCTCATCATGTTGTGATTTGCACGTTGCCACACCCGTTCAAAATATTCTTCCCAGCTTTTCATTTCTTTTTTTATAATACCACGAATACGAGATTCCACCTCTTTATCAAGTTTCGAATCTGCATAAGCTTTTAACAGCGCCGAGGCATTTTCTACCTCTATGTGCTCGGCTTCTGCTATACGCAATAAAATATTTAAAACCCCAAACGGCAATGAATGTACTTCTGCTATTGCGCCATCGATAACAAACGTAACCTCTGTAAGCTCTCCTCCAATGTCAACAAGCAAAACAGAATGCTCTGGAAAAATATTTTCACGTATAATCATCCAAACATTAACTGGGAAAGTTCCAAATGTAATAGTAGCATCGGCACGAAAATTTTTCACAGATGTTGAAAAATTCTCGTATAGCTCCTTTGAGGTTGCGGCATAGTGTACCAACAATTCGACTTCCTCAGCGCGCTTGCCTACTGATCGTTCGATCGTATATCCATTGAGCAAAGTTTTCATAAGAACAATCTCAAACAATATTACGTCGTCGCGTTTTAGTTCAGAGAAATATTTACTCTTTCCCTTTTCTATGAATCCATCAATATCGGCTTGCGTTATAATTTTTGATTTTGGCCATTTTTCGTAAAATCGTTCTGTTTTACCTAGATAAAAAACCGAAGACAGTCCAATATGAAACCGACTCGGCATTGCATTCTTATGCTCATTTTGGATATCATCTAATATTGCTGAAAATTGACTGAGCGTTGCCTTTGAAAAATGAACTGCATCAGCTCGCAAAGCTATTTTATGAAATTTACGATATGTTTTTATTACATTCAACGCACCCCCCGATTCAGGAGCTTCAAACAAAACAGCACTTACTGATGCCGTACCAATATCAAATGCAACACTAATATTTTTTTGTGACTTTTTAAATAACATTTATGGCTGTATCGTAGCACGAATCCTGCGCACGCCCGACGCAGTTGACTCTTCTTTTATTATACAGAATTTTCCAATAGTTTGGGTGTGGGTAACATGCGGACCTCCGCAGAATTCGCGAGAAAAGGCAGAGCCGTCATGACGTAAGAAGGAATACACCTTTACTCGGGCCGGGTATTTTCCTTTAAAAAAATGTAACGCTCCAAGAGAAATTGCTTCTTCATACGCCATTTCCTTACATTCTACGGTCAAATCTTCATCGATTGCTTGCTGTACAGTACTTTCTATTTTTTTAATCTCTTCGAGAGTCAACTTTCGTGGATAGGTAAAATCAAAACGAGTTCTCTCAACAGTAATATCAGACCCCATTTGATGAACTTCTAAGCCGAGCACCGTGCGTAGCGCTGCCTGTAACAAATGAGTGGCGCTGTGGAGCCGTGTTACTTTCTGTAACTCATTCTCGTCACGAGCTTTCAGCTCACCCGTATCTAGAATAAGCCCGTGTCCGCCAAATTTTTTCTCGGCGCCTTGACGAGATTTTTCTTGATGGCGACGAAGCTCTTTTTCGAATGCCTCGCGTGTAAGAACGCGCGATTTCTCTGGAACTACGTCTTTTATAATTTCAAAAGATATCCCAAAGCTTTGGTAGAGCCCAAATGCGACTGGTGCGTCGATTTCGGAGAATTTATAAATTTCTTTAAGACCCAAAGCAAGCGTCTTTTGGAATCGCTCACGCTCAAGCGTAACTTCCTGGCGAATTGCATCAGCATTTTGCATGAGCTCTTTATAAAATTCGCCGTATTCATGGACAATATCATGCACGAGCGCATCAATCACATGCACGGGGATTTTATGAAGTTCGGCATAGGTAAACACGCGACGCATCAGACGGCGTAATATATATCCCGCTTCTTTATTTGAAGGCTGCACTCCATCTGCAAATAAGAACACTGAACCACGAATATGATCAATAATGATTCGCTTGATGCGTATATCGAGCTCTTTCGGTACCAACTCCAAAAACGGCGCAAAAAGATCAGTATCAAAAATTGTTTTTGTGTTTTGAGCAATCATCACTAATCGTTCGAGCCCCATACCTGTATCAACTCCCGGTGTTTTTAATTTTTCGAGCGATTTTCCGGGAATTTGATTTAAAAGTTCTTCGCGGCTACCCGGAAAGAAAAATTCATTAAAAACGATATTCCAGATTTCCACGTCTTGCCCCGCAGCATTTTTACAATAAATCTCTGTTGTAGAACCACACGGGCCACTCGCACCCGTAGGACCCCAAAATACATCATCCATGCCTTCTTCCCGTATATCCTCAACGCCAAGCGCTTGCCAAATAGCCCGTGACTCTTCGTCTTTCGCGACACCGTGCGAACCCTTGAAAATAGTGACATACGAAATTGGCAGTTTGAGTTCTTTTGTTATAAATTCATGTGCAAACGTAATCGCTTCTTTTTTAAAGTAATCTCCAAAAGAAAAATTACCAAGCATTTCAAAAAATGTTAGATGAGTTTCGTCGCCAACTTCATCTATATCTGATGTGCGAAATGATTTTTGGATAGATGTGGCGCTTAGCACGCCAAAATCACGCAAAGCGTCTGCAGCGCCCGTATAATACGGTTTAAACTGTTGCATCCCCGCGGTTGTAAGAAGCACTGATGGATCGTCAGGCAACAAAGAACTCGAGGGCACAACTTTGTGCCCCTTTGAAGCAAAATATTCAAGGAATACCCGCCTAATTTCAGCACCACTCATAATACGCACCATTTTAACACAGAATTTGGTATTATTCGACTACGAAAAAAGCTTCAATATTCTAATCAATCACTCCGCCACCCAACATTTGATCATTTTTATAAAAAACAATTGATTGACCGGGAGCAATTGCACGTTGAGGAGGATCAAACACAACACGCCCACTGAGACGTCCAACGTCTAAGAAAACGGTGCACTGTGCAAGTGGTGCTCGATATCGAATACGAGCTTCACATTCGAATAGTTTGTCAAACATCGGATGTTTGACAGATAGCCAGTTGGCGCTATGGAAACTAATTTCTTTTTTATAAAGAATGGGATCATTCTCTCCCTCTGCCACGATAAGCGTAGACGTTTTCGAATCTTTTTTCGCTACATAATAGACAGCACCGCCTCCTGCTACTCCAATGCCATGGCGCTGGCCAATGGTGTAATATGCAAGCCCGTCATGCTCACCAACTTTTTTGCCACTTGAAGTCATGATATCCCCTTTTGTTGTGGCGATATGATCTTTTAAAAAGTCTTCCATGCTTCCTTCGCCTACAAAACATACTCCTTGAGAATCTTTCTTTTCAGCCGTTGGCAATCTAAATGCACGCGCGCATTCGCGTATCTTGGGTTTTGTATATTCGCCAATCGGAAAAAGTGTATGCGAAATAATTTCAGGAGTTAATGTCCAAAGAAAATAGGTTTGATCTTTATTTTTATCTTTTGCGATAAAAAGCCCATCGCCTTCTTTTTTTGCATAATGGCCTGTCGCTATATAATCCGCACCCTGCGTCATAGCCCACTTATAAAATAACCCGAATTTAATTTCTTTATTACACATCACATCTGGATTTGGAGTGCGACCACTCTTATATTCATTAATAAGATATGAAATAACACGCTCATAATACTCGCGCGAAAAATCAAGTGTACGAAATGGAATATCTAAAATACTTGCAACTCGTGCCGCATCTTGCCTATCTTCTTTCCACGCACATTCAAAACGAGGATTCATCCAGCCCTGCATAAAAACACCATATACATCAAAACCTTGTTTTTTGAGCAAAGCGACAGCTACCGACGAGTCCACTCCTCCAGACATTGCTACATATACCCTTTGAATTTGCTCAAGACGAGCCTTTTTTGGCGACATAGTGCTAAAAACTATACCACATAAGGGCTTTTTTGTCTCGCCGTGACACTTGCAATATTCTATAGATATGGTATAATACCGACATGAATGAACAAACATTAAATAACGCTAATCCCCTTTGCCCACTTTGTAATATAGTTGGCCTCGGGAAGAAAAATAACTTATTGTTTTGCGATGGTTGCGAGATGTACATGGGAAGCCCTGATACGTATGAGAAAACTTTTGGTTCACAACATATTCAGTTTTTACTACGAGAGCCGATTAGTCATCATACCGAGGGAATTAGATTCACTGAAGCGTTTGTTTTTTGGTTCGCGTTGTCATTAATAACTTTTCTCGTCAGCATCAACGCTGGACTTTTCGCATAATCTATTCGAAAAGCTTAACAATTGGTATACTCTTTTTATTCTATGGAAACAATCAATTACAATGAATTTAAAAAAATAGACCTTCGAGTTGTTAAAATTATTTCAGCTACACGTGTTAAAAAATCTGAAAAATTATTAAAACTAGAAGTTGATCTCGGTACCACTGCTGAGGGAACACCCAATACGCGTCAAATTATTGCAGGTATCGGTATTGCGTACGCCCCCGAAGACATTATGGGTAAATCTATCGTTATTGTCGCAAATCTTGCCCCACGCATGCTTATGGGCCTCGAAAGCCAAGGAATGGTACTTGCGGCACATGGCAAAACTCCTGTTCTTTTAATCCCGGAACGAGAAACTCCTTCCGGAGCATCAATCAGTTAAATATTTTGCTTTATTTTTTTTATGCTCTTCAAATGTACGAGCATAGTGCGTGACACCTTCTTTATCTGAAAGATAAAATAAGTATGCGGATGGTGTTGGGTGAAGTACCGCCCTAATTGCTTCAAGTCCTGGGTTACCAATCGGCCCCGGCGGCAAACCTTTATGCACGTAAGTATTAAATGGCGTATCACGCGTTAAGTCGTCACGCGTTAAGTCTTTACTGCTCTTACCAATTTCGTATTCAAGCGTCGCATCAACTTGAAGTGGCATATTTTTTTCAATACGTTTTTCTAAAATACCCGCTACCAAAGCTCGATCTTCGGGTGATTGTACTTCTCGTTCAAGAATTGACGCTAGAATAATAACATTGTACAAAGATTTTCCACTAGACCGGATATCTGGCAATAGTGAATCAATTTTTTTTGAAAAATTTTCTACCATTCTATCAATGAGTTCCGTGGCATCAGCATATTCATAAAAACGATACGTATCAGGGAATAAAAATCCTTCAACTGTTTGCTTGCTAGGAACCTCGCTAAGAACTGAATATCCACTTGGTTTATATATTTTAAAGACTTGCAAAAAAGTTACGCTCGCTGGCATGTTATTGCGAGCAAGAATCTCCTTAATATCAAACGAATCCGCGCCCTCAGGAACAAGAATTTCTGCTTCTTTTTGAGGTGCAGAAAGTTGGCGAATCACATTAAAAAGAGACGCGGGTTCGGTAAAAATAAACTTCCCCGCTGCAAGACGATTTTCAACACCACCAAGATATACCGCCCATACAAAAAAATATTTTGAACGAATAATATTTTGTTTTTTTAATGAGATCGCAATGTCTTCAGCATTCACACCTCGTTTTATAACTAGCGGCTCTGTACTCGACGGTATTGGGGGCAAAATAATGCCCAACGCATAGCCCGAAAATAAAAAAAATGCCACAAAAAGTCCTGTGGCAATTTTAAAAAAAGAAAATTGTTTCATAGAATACCCCATGTTTGTAATTGATCAGATTCTTGATACCACTTAAGTCCTATGTCCGTTCGGTAAAACATATTTTGTAACATAATATTTTTAATACGCCGATACGCTTGATGACGCGCCTCTTCTACCGTGCCATTCGAACCCGTAACAATCAAAGCATATCCTGATTCCCCTGCCAAATGCCAGTCTCCATCAACAAGTTTTACGTCTCCCAAATGCACACCATCGAGATTTTGTTTTTTAAAAAGGATCGAAGAATCTTTGTAAATACTAAATTCGGCACGATCATCATAGGGAAACGGGGGCACCGCAACAACAACACCAACTTGAAAGCCTTTTTTAGTTTTTAAATCATATTTTTCGCCTCGCGCGAGTGCATATAAAAATTCTCCCCATGGGCTTGTCACTCCTTCCATTTGAATGCTAATGGTCGGGTATCCAAATCGCGTCGTAAACTCGAGCGGATAAATACCTTTTGCATTCGCGACACAATTAATATCAATGTATCCTACATACTTTGATTCACGTAATTTCTCAAGCATGCGCTCAAGCGTTGCTCGAAATAAATTATTTGTCTCTGCCCAAAACATGAGAGTACCCATTTCGCCAGTATACGGGCCAATATCACCTGGGAATAATTTTTTGTGTTCAAAATTAATGTTGATTGGCGTAATAAAATCAATACCGTTGAAAAATACCCCTACCGCAATCTCAACGCCTGAGGCAAATTTTTGCAGTTGAAATATTTTAATCTTTTTTGACCACGTTTTTTTATTGTGTTCAAGAACCTCAATTAAATCTTTCCCATCTTCTTCGTGCCCGATAAACAGAATCCCTTTCTGATCCGATGAAATACTGCCAGAAGGCTTAAATACATACCGCCCGGGATTATCTTTTATAAACTGGATAGCAATATCAAAATCAGTAAAATTTGAATGAAGGAGCGTATTCATGCCAACCGCCTTCATCTCAATTTGACCGAATTCACGATCTTCTTCGAGCATATCAGTATAAACACTACCGCCGACCCCCAATTTTCCCTCACGTCTCAATGAATCGGCCGCACGCCCAAAACCGGTGTCATCAAACACAATCACATCAGCCCAATCTTTGTGCGCTTTCCAATCAGAAACTTTCTCAAGAAATCCATCATAGACGTCTTGATCATCGGAGTTTGGTACATGTACTTTTACCTCATTCCCTTCTTTGAGTATTTGCCACGCAAGATCGCCGCTTAAACTTTCCCACGATACAAACAAAAACTTTTTACAGGATTTCTGCTCTTCACTCATTATGTTTTTATTGTAGAAGTATCTTACAATAATACAAGAGTGCAAAAATAATATTTATCGACGTACAATTGAAAAAACAAAAGTTTTGTACCAACTTTCCGGCAAAAATTGATTTTTAAATACTGTTAATGCTTTTTCTCCTCCTCCCATGTCGACTTTGTGATATTTTTTTGATTTTAACCACATAAGATCTTCTAAATAAATCATGAGACCAAGATCTTTTTCAGAATAGTCGTGCAAGCCTACCGAACCATAATAAATATCTGAATTTGAAATCATCCAACCGGCGTTTATTCCTCGCACTCTGCCATCAACAACAATTACGCGCGCCTCGTCCATCCCTTTAAAAGAAGTGTCCGCAAGATTATGAAATGTGTGTGGATATGCGCGATCCGATGCTCGGCGAGCTTTTTTCCATGCATCAATCAAGGAGTGCAATTCTGCCTTGTCGCATATTCGCGCATCGATTACTTCGACTTTATGATCTCGATAAAATGCATTTTTTGCGTTTCGAATACTTTTAAAATGCTTCCCGGGTAAATTTGGATCAAATGCATCCATATTCATAACCGGCCATGTCAGCGCATAGTTTATTGAATTGGCTCGAACTGTCTGCGGTAACGCCGCAAGTAAACGTTTGCGGATAGGCGTACGCAACTCAAACCATATTTTTTTTATTTCCAAATCCTGAAAAACATATTCTATACATTCAACAAGATGTTGTGGCGCTAAATCTTCGGGTATTACTGGCTCGGAAAAAATAAAAAAATCTGGATATTTTTTATGCGTTAAAAGGCCGGACATGTCAGGCCAATCGACAAATACTGCTTCGGCACCGATTTCGGTCGCACATAAAAACCAATCAACATTGTGTTCAGGGGCATATCCGTATCGTCGGATCGCTTCAGACGCCGTATTTCGAATTTCATTTCTTTCTGTTATAAATTTCATTTTATATAATTGCAGGCTCTATGATAAATTCATATGAGGTATACGAAAAACTTGGATTAAATCTATTTTTAAAATCGGTTATTTTTTTACTTCCTGCTCCAAAATCAGCTGTCTGATATTTCATACGCTTAAGCCATGTAAGTTCTTCAATCATCATAACGTCACCAAGTGCACGATTTGAATAGTCGTGCAAACTCAACGCTTTATAATATCGCCCATTTTGTGGCATATTCCATCCTCCATTAAGCCCAACTACAACGTCATCTACTACAATTGCACGTGCAGAATCAAATCCTAAAAAATCTTCATTGATACTGCGGACATAATAATCATCAAGCGCCTCATCTTGTGCGGTGCGATGGTTACGCCACCTCGCTACAAGGTCAAAAATAACTTTCTTCTGTATTGATTTGGCGTCAACGACATCTACTTTGTGCGCCTTATAAAATTGCCGCACCACACTGCGGATGCCTTTATATGTGTTTCCGCGCATCTCTGGATCAAACATAGTAAGCTCAAAAATTGGAGCCGTAAGAACTTCTGAGGGTCCGCGAGCCTGAAGATCGTCGGGCAAGATTTTAAGAAGAGACGTATAGGTGTCTTCCATGAGTTCAAGATTGGCGCGTTGAGCTCCTTGTTTTTGAAATATATTTTTCAAAAAAGAGACAAGAATACCTGCGCGCAGAGATGCGGGCGCGAGAGGTTCTGCAAGCATCCACCATATCGGATCATGTTTTTCTTTTTTTGCGAGTATGCCCATGTTGTCTGCAAAACTTACAAATATATTATCAGTGTCGTCATCGATCGCATATGTGTAATCATGAATATTGTGTTCAGGGGCATATCCGTACAGCGCGATTGATTTGACCACTGCCTCATATAATTTATCCGCAGAAGATATAAATATGGGCTCAGATACGAGCATGAATAGTATTATGTCGTATAGCAGTTACCGTAATGCCAAGTTTAGCAAAATAACACGCCCGACCTGTCGAGCGTATAAACAATCGCAAGCGATTCCTGCTAGGCAATTTAGCATCTTGATAGGTTACCGGCTTCTTTTTTGACGAAGCATAGATTGGATACGCCGAATAATCTAAAACTATTTTTGGATAATGAGTAAGTGGCTGTAACTGCTCGTATACTTTTGGTTTGGATCGTACTTGGTAGATTCTTTTTTGTTTTTTTTGAATTTCGGACTCAAAGGCAAGATATTCTTTAACATCTTCTTCTGCGCAATGCATGCTCCCCTGGCAAAATTCCTCGCCACAATGACATGCGTGCCTACACGGATTGCATGTTTTATCAGGTTGACCTAATAGATAGTTAACCGTAATTTCTTCTCCGTGTAATATTTTTCGAACAGCAAAATAAACAGTATGATTTCCTGCAGGGTACATCGCTGTGTTTGGGGCACAAGAATGATTAATAAAGTGAATGCCAACTTTTTTTGGATCAGCAAGTATCATAATGGAAGCGCTTAAAGGCATTCCATACAAACCTTGCTTTTCTTCATCTTCATCTTTGTCGTGAATGAGTGTACCTAAGTAATCACCAATAATAGTACCCGCAGGAATATCAGCCGTTGCAAAAGCACCACGATTTTTTTTTGATATTTTTTTTATTTGATAACTATCGATTAAAAACATAAGAAATACTAACGCTACTTACCGTTTGCCTTATATTAGCTTCTTAAACTCTTCAACAATTGGAATATTTTCGGGATCAAACCCGTACCGTTGGGCAGTATGGTATGCCGCCCAATCTGCAATAGTGAGAGTTGAGAAAATTCGCAGAAGTCGCGAAGAGCCCTGTATATCAAGCCTCTGAACTTGCAATCCGCGTTTTTGGTACAGACTTTCGAGCGCTTCCATGCGCTTTTGAATTCTTTCATTGTCTTCAGAGTCTCGCAATAAAACAAACCGAAATCGCCCAACGAGCTGACGGGCATCAAAGCCCGCCATTTCATTATGATTGAGCTCTGGAAGTGAGTTACAAAACGCAGGTATTTTACCTGTTTCATTGAAAGAGATTTTCCAGTTGTATGCTATCGCATGATTACGTCGCGAAGAATAAATTATTGGCACAGCTTCCGAAAGCCAACTTGCAAGCATACGACCTTGCTCTTCAAAACGCATCGCGTCTAAAACTTGCGCAAGATTTGCCGCCTCTGTACATTCATCGTTTTTGCCAAGCATTTTTAACAATGCCATAAAACTATACCCACGTGCCGACCGAGGCTGTATACCAGTACGCGGTAACAAAATAAGAGGCGTCTGATATTTTTCTGCGAGCTCAACGAGCGCCCCGCCCGTAGCAATTACTGCGACAGGTATTTGTTTCTCAATCGCTTTTGTAAAAACATCTATCACTTCTTCGGTATTACCAGAATACGAACTCGCAATAATAAGAGTTTTGCCATTGTATTCGTTTGAAATAATTGGCAAATTATAATCTTGATGAATTGAGAGAGATAATTCTGGCTTCCATGCTTTAAGTAAGCGCGCAGAAAGCCCCGAGCCGCCCATGCCAGCTACCACCGCATGCGCATAGGTACCAAGCTTTTCACCTCGTATAACTTCTGGTGCATACGAAAATTGGCTTGGAAAATTCTTAATTGTCTCGCGCATAACTTTTAGTATATCACGCTATTGCATTGCGCGCGCAATAGCACGCGCAACTCGTTTATCAAATATTGACGGTATGATATGCGCCGAATTTGGTTTTTTAACAAGATGCGCAAGCGCAAAGGCGGCCTTTTTTTTCATAGCCATAGTAATTTTGCTTTTGCCAGCATCCAAAACTCCACGAAATACTCCAGGGAATACTAATGCATTATTAATTTGATTTGGAAAATCACTCCTACCAGTTGCGACAACGCGTGCGCCCGCCTTACGCGCCTCATCGGGCATAATTTCAGGCACTGGATTTGCCAACGCAAAGATAATTGGATCTTGCGCCATAATTCGAACCAACGTGCCATCAAGCGCACCTGCGCGTGAGACACCAATAAAAATGTCTGCACCGTGCAAAGCCGCCTCAAGATTGCCTGAAATTTTTCGAGGGTTTGAATGTTCCGCAAGAGTTTTCTTATACGCGTCGGCATATACACGACCGCGAGCCAAAATGCCACGACTATCAAGTACTACAATATCGCGCGCACCAGCTTCGCGAAGTAAGCATACAACTGCCGTGCCAGCAGGCCCTGCACCGTTTACCACAATGCGCACAGATTCAATATTTTTCTTTGCAACTTTCAAAGCGTTGATAAGCGCAGCGAGTACTACAATTGCAGTACCATGTTGATCGTCATGCATAACCGGGATATCAAGTTCGTGCATAAGTCGGCGCTCAATTTCAAAACAGCGCGGTGCGGAAATATCTTCTAAGTTAATACCACCAAATACTGGTGCAATTGCTTTGATTGTCGCAATAATAGTTTCGGTATCTTGTGTATCAAGCGCTATGGGCCAGGCATCAACATTCGCAAATTTTTTAAAAATAATGCATTTTCCTTCAAGTACGGGAATTGCCCCCTCGGGGCCGATATTACCGAGCCCTAGTACAGCAGAACCATCAGAGATGACCGCAACGCTGTTGTTTTTAATGGTGTAGTCGCGCGTTAGTTTTTTGTTTTTGCCAAGCAAAGAGCTTACTGCACCAACGCCCGGCGTGTACAAAAGTGCGAGCTCGCGAGCCGATTCAAGCGGAACTCTACTTTTAATCTCTAACTTCCCTGCTAACTTTTTGTGAAGTGCTATTGCTTTGTTCATTTTTTTATTTTGGCGGAGAGGGTGAGATTCGAACTCACGATACCCTTGCAGGTATTCCGGTTTTCAAGACCGGTGCTTTCAACCACTCAGCCACCTCTCCAATTTTGATACCATATCATAAAAATCGAGCATTTTCCAATCCTTTATACTTGCCTTAAAAAAACAAACCACCTATACGTAACTTTTAAAAAATAAAAAGCTACAGACCACGAGGCCTGTAGCTAGAACGTAACGATTTCACCATTTTTGATGACTATTTGAATTTCTCCTTCTATACGCATCCCATGATACGGCGTCCACCCGCACAACGAGTGCATACGAGTGTGTTGCAACTCGGTGCGACCATTAGGTTTACACAGTATCACATCTGCGTCTGCCCCAACTTCGAGCTTTCCTTTTTTTGAAAGTCCGAAGATTCGAGCAGCGTTTGCGCTTGTCAAATCTGTAAATCGCTTTCGACTCATCTGACCAATTACCACAAAATGATACAGTAGCGACCCCAGCGTCTCAACGCCTGGCACGCCACTTGGAATATCATCGTACTCTGCTAACAATTTTTCGTGCCACTGATGTGGCGCATGGTCCGATCCTATACAATCGACGGGTCCTTGTTCGGCACAAACCATTTTTCGAAGCTCGTCCATCTGCACAAATGTGCGCAGTGGCGGATTCATTTTGAAAAAACCGCCATCGCCACCCGTCAACTTTTCTGCGCTCAACTTGATGTGATGAGGACATACTTCAACATACACGGGTGCGCCTTTTTCTTTTTCTTGTGCCGCAAGACGAACCGCCTCAGGCGTAGAAATGTGGCACAAATAGAGCTTCGCGCCAGTGTTGCGTCGGATACGCAACGCACGAGTTACCGCCCGAACTTCTGTTTCGGTATCGCGTAATCTGCAGTGGTCTGCAACGGTAGGCGCATGAAATATCAACTTATCGTTACAATTGATGAGTTTTTCATCTTCCGCATGTACTCCAACAACAAGATCAACGGAAGAAGCAACTCGAAAAATTGCTTCGATATCTTGATCTTGCGAAACAAGAAGATTACCTGTTGTGCGTGCCATATATACTTTCACCCCAATAATCCGCGGATGTGCTTTTGCTCGCAAAATCTCTTTGCTGTTTCCATGAGTTGCACCAAACCAAAAATAACTATCGATTTTGTGTTCTCCAATCGAACTGATTTTCTCATTAATGCCTTGAAACGTTGTAAGCGGCGGATTTGTGTTTGGCATGTCAAACACGGTCGTCACACCACCCGAAAGTGCTGCGCGATTTAAGCAACGCCATGTCTCTTTATGCGTATGCCCCGGAGTACGCCCATGAACATGTGGATCGATTAACCCTGGGAATGCATCCAGCGCTTCAGCGTCGATCACATGATACCCTCCGCGATGACGAGCGCTTATCTCGTAAATTTTTCCATCGCTAAAATATATGTTGCGACGAGTCCCATCAGGTAATCGCGTGTTTCTTATCTCAAGCATCGTTTCAGCCCCCTTTCTTTGAGTTCGGAAATATTTTTAATGCCATCGCGCTTCATGTATTTGTATACACCTCGAGCAAGACGCCGTGGTAAAAATGGACCTTCATCAAAACTTGCCGTTAAAATTTGTACAAGATCAGCGCCGACCGAAAACATATGATATGCATCTTCTATGGTTCTGACCCCACCCACGCCGATAATGACAAAATCTTTTGGCATGTGGGTACGTACGTATCGAACCATGCTTAGACTTTTATGTAACAAAGGTGTGCCACTCAAACCTCCCGGACACAATACACGCGTACCAAGCATTCTATGATCAAGAGTCGTGTTCACTGCAATTATCCCGTCAACACCTCGGTTACAACAAATCTCCAAAATATCATCGCGTTCTTCCCACGATACGTCGGGCGATATTTTTACGAAGATTGGCTTTTGGGGCATATTGTACTCTCGCAGTATTGATTCGCGCTCAGCTATCAACGATCGCACCAGCTCATCAAAATATTCCTTCGCTTGCAATGCCCGAAGACCAAGCGTATTTGGTGAGCTAATATT
>JBBTUF010000064.1:0-12306 GCA_038063855.1 Patescibacteria group bacterium | reverse complement strand
TACTCGATCCAAATATTGCAAACCTTATCACAAACATCCTTTCTGATAACACTGCTCGTACGCCAGAATTTGGAGCTCGGTCACCTCTATATTTTGAAAGTGGGAATGTTGCTGTAAAAACTGGAACCACAAATGATTATCGGGATGTATGGACAGTTGGATACAGCCCAAATATTGTTGTTGGTGCATGGGCCGGTAATAATAATAATTCTTCTATGACAAAAAATATTGCTGGTTTTATTATTACTCCCTTATGGCATGATTTTATGGAAAATGCATTAACTATTATTAATGAAAAAGATTCTTTTATCCAACCAATTACCCCAACCCCAAAAAAACCAGTTCTCCGTGGTATTTGGAAGGGTTCTCGATCATATAGTATTGATAAAGTTTCGGGAAAACTCGCAACAGAATTCACCCCTCCTAACCAACGTGAGGAAAAAATACTACAACAAGTTCATTCGATTCTTTATTGGGTCAATAAAGAATCTCCAGATGCCGAAATACCCACAAACCCAGCCCAAGACCCACAGTTTACTGCTTGGGAAGGCCCTGTGCGTGCATGGGCAATGCGTATGGGATACACAGACGACACGTTAGGAGTTCCGATTAGCGATTTTGATACCTCCCACTCCCCAGAAAATTGGCCACATATAAATCTTACAGATGATCCTGCAAAACTCATCTTTAAACAAAACGATCCCCTTATTTTTCATCTCGCTATCGTTGCAGTAAACCCAATTACTGAAGGGGATATATTCATCGATGATGAATTTGTGCGTTCAGAGGCTAATAATTTAAATACCTTAACAATCAACCAAGAATCACTCGCTTTGCAAGAGGGCACTCACTCATTAAAACTTACCGTATACGATTCTATTGGAAATCGATCTGAAGCTCGTTTCCAATTTACAATTTCGGCCCCTTAAACCGTATCTGAGAAATACTAATCGTGGGAAGCCTTTGTTGAATTTCTTTTATAATTTTCTGCTCAGATGTATGAATTTTTTGTTTTAATATATGAGACGCGGTATATATTGTCATGCAACCATCGTAATATTCTACAGAATATTCTGCGCTTGTTGATGGAAAAATTTGCTGTAATACACTTTCAACATTATGCGTGTTCTGCTTTTTTTTAAGTGTGTGATGCCTATCAATTCGGTCAAATGCTTTTGGCAAAAATGATCCAATTGGCGTAAGACTCATATTCCTCCCTTCATTGGCATAACGACGTAGAGAGATTCTTCTTTTTTAACTGGACGAATAAGAAGTGGTTGAGACTCACTATTAAAGCCAAAAAATAAATTTTCATCTGAATACGCATCGATGCCCTCTAGTAAATAATGATAATTAAAAACAATTGATAGCTTATCTCCTTGAACACCAGCCTTCATGCTTGCTTTATATTCTCCAACATCTCTATTACTACTCTCTATAACACAATCTCCCGTTTCTGGAGAAAAGGTTAAGTTTACCGCTTGAAGTTTATTAGAAAAAATACTTGCTCGTTTTATATGACTCGCTAACGCACCCCGCGAAATGGTGACCTGTGTCATAAACTTTTTGGGGATAATCTGTTGATAATCTGGAAAGTTACCCTCAGTAAGCCTCGAGTAAAGGTTTGTATCGTTGTAGCGTATACATAATTCACCTTTCCCAATAAAAAACAGTACTTCCTCGCCCTCCCCATATTCAAGAAGTTTAATGAGCTCTTCGCATGTTCGTAATGGAAGTAAAAACGATTCACGGGCTATTTTAGGAGAGAATGCTTGTGGTTTAAGACGTTCCTCTGAAAGACGAAAACTGTCGGTAGATGCAATAATAAGAGTATCTTTTTCTAAAACAAAATACATACTCGCGAGTTCTGGTTTAATATTACTTTTTGAAACAGAGACGAGATTTCGTGAAATTATATGAATAATATCTTGCTTTTTAATACTTATTTTATATAAATCTTTAATTTGTGGAAATGGTGGAAAATCGTCTTGTGAATAACCTTTTAATACTGTCTTTTGGGTTTGTGTGTGAATAATAAGATCAGTATCTTTTGATTCGAGTATAATTTTCTCGTCTTTTGGGATTGTTGATATGTAAGAAGATAATACTCGAGCTGGTATAGCAACTTTTCCATTATCTTGAATAGTGCTTCGAATACTTGTTTCAATACCTACTTCTAAATTTGTACCAGTAATTTTTAAAGCTCCCGATTCTGTATTAATAAGGAACGAGCCAAGAATTGGTAAAGTTAAATCTCGTCCTGTACTTCTCTCAACAAGTGTTAACGCTTTTTTAAAATTATCAGATAAAACACTACATTTCATACTTATGTTATACACTTATCCACACTTGTAATGGTATAGGTATTATTTTTTATATATCCTTTTATTTTATTGTTATGCATTGGATAAGTGTATAAGTAATAATTAATGGTTATGTGTAATAAAGTATTTTATTTTATTGAAAGTATAGTGTGTGGATAGTAGAAGGATAAATATTTAATAAAAGTTATAGAAAAATAATTTTAAGAGTTTTCATATAATTTCGCACGGATAAGTTTCAGTTCTTCCACAAGTTTTGAGTTTTGTTTTAATTCTTTAGAAATTTTTTCGTATGCATGAAGTGCTGTCGTATGATCACGGCCACCAAGTTTTTGCCCAATAAATGGATAGGAGCCGTGATAATCTTCACGAAGAAGGTACATTGCTATTTGACGAGGTTTTACAATTTCACGGCGGCGAGATCTTTCAAAAAGGCCCGCTTCACCAAGATCATAAAACTCCGATACAGTGCGAATAATTTGAGTTGGAGCAACAATTTTCTTACCTCGAGCGCTAATTTGTTCGAGCGCAGACTTTGCTTCGTCGAGTGTTATAGATCTTCCTTTTAATTTTGATCGAGCGATTATAAGGTTGAGTGCCCCCTCAAGTTCGCGGATATTTTTTTGTATGATAGATGCAACATATTCGAGAATTTCCGCTGGCGGCTCGTACTCTTTGTTTGCCACCTTAAGCTTTAAAATGGCGAGGCGGGCTTCGTATTCTGGTTCACTGATGTCTGCGGTGAGTCCGGCTTCGAAACGCGATTTTAAGCGCTCTTTAAGAGGTATTGCCTGCGGAGGCTTATCAGACGAGAAGACGATTTGTTTTCCACGCTCATATAAAGAGTTAAATGTATGAAAAAATTCTTCCTCACTCTTTTCTTTTCCTGCAATAAATTGAATATCATCAATAACCAATAGATCAACATTACGATATTTTTCTTTGAATGCGTTTAATGGTTCTCTATTTTGAATTATAGAGATAAGCTCGTTTACAAATCGCTCGCTCGTTAAATAAAGTACTTTATACTCCGGATGATCTTTTTTAACTTGATTGCCGATTGCATGAAGGAGATGAGTTTTCCCAAGCCCTACCCCACCATACACAAAAAATGGGTTATAGAGCGATCCTAGGTTTTTTGTGATAGAGAGAGCCGCCGCATGCGCAAATTCGTTAAAAGATCCTATAACGAACGTCTCAAATGTGAATTTTGGGTTGAGATTTGTCTCTCGATCGACTGAAAACTCTTTAAATTCAAGCTGTTCCGATAGTTGTTCAGCTTGAACTGGTTTTTTCTTTTGAGATTGGTCTGCCGTAGCGGTGTTGGATTGTATGGTGTAGGCTGCGTTTCGTATTTCGGGCGAGTTTGACCGGAGGGATTTTATGATTTGTTTGTGAAATTTCTTTTCAAGCCATTCTTTTGCAAAAGCATTGGGTACAGATATTGTTGCCACCCCTTCTTTGATGCCTGCGATAGCGGTATGTTTGAACCATGTTGCAAAATTAGCACGGGATACCTCAAATTCAATCTCACCCAGTACCGATTGCCATAATTCTTCCTGGTTCATATAGATAAACTATACGAGTTAAATAATTTTTTCCAATATTGAAAAATCACTCTCAATATGTTCTAATTGTTTACAACCTGTGCGTGACCTGTGTATACTGGAAAAGTTAGATAATTAGGTATACTATCATTATTATGTCGGTAACATATCAACCAAAAAAGAAAAAACGAAAAAGAACGCACGGCTTCTTAAAGCGAAAACGCACATCGACGGGGCGAAATGTTGTTTTGCGTAGGCGAAGAAAGGGTCGAGCTCGACTCACAGTGAAGTAAAGGCATGACCGGACGTGTCACCGAGCCTCAAAAACTCCCAACCGTCGAGTATATCTTAAAAAAAGGGAGGCGATATGAAAACCCCCTTTTTACGCTGTGGGCGCTCGATAAAAAAAGAACACCATTTCGGTCATATGTGATATGTTCTCGTAAGGTAGATAAGCGGGCTACGCGTCGGAATCTCTTAAAGCGTCGAATACGGGAAATATTACGGAAAGATTTCGCAAAATTCTATCAGACAAGTGATATCGCGGTTCGTATTAAGCCTGTGGGCAACGGCAAGAAAGCGATAGAATTCAAAAAAGCTCTTACAAATGTCTTCCATATTTCATAATATATTTTATTTGCCAGCTCTTAATGCGCTAGCCTTGCTGGTATTTATTCTTCCTGGGCATAGTTTTGGCCTGTCCATTATTTTTCTCACAATTATTGTAAATACGATTTTATTACCGCTGACGCACAAAGCAAAGCATGCTCAGCGAAAAATGCAGGAGTTACAGCCAAAACTTGAACAAATAAAGCGCCAGCACAAGGATAACCGCGAAGAACAGGCGCGCAAGCAGATGGAGCTTTATAAAGAACATGGAATTAATCCTTTCTCGAGTTTATTGTTGCCTATTGTCCAAATTCCTTTGTTTTTAGCTCTGTTTAAGGTTTTGCAACTCAAAGGAGATTTGTTTGCAACTAACTTGTATAGTTTTATGCCAGTTATAGAAAGCCCGGGCAATATGTTTTTAGGACTCATTAATCTTTCGGATGTAGGTCTTAAAATGCAATTTTCACCACAGTTTGTTTTCAATATTTTAAATCCAGCGAACGTGCTATTGGCGTTATTAGCCGCTGCAATGCAATTTACGCAATTACGAATGATGCCACGGCCAAAAATTGATGAAAAAAATAAAGAATCGTTTGGAGTTATATTTCAACAAAATCTCACTTTTACCATGCCCGTTATCATATTTTTAATCGGCTCTACCCTGCCAGGGGCACTGGCCCTCTATTGGACAACGATGAGTGTTTTTGGTATAGTCCACGAAGGAGTGGTGCGAAGGCGCGCGCAAGCACTCACACAAAACAATGAACAGCGAGCAATTACAACAGAATAATGAAGCGCTCGAGTGTGTAAAGGAATTTTTGAATCAAATGAATATAGAGGCGAAGGTGGAAGAGGGCGTTATCGGTGATAGTGCCGCTTTTTGTATTCGGACGGATGACGCAGGGCTTCTAATTGGTGAGGATGGCCAAAATTTATTTGCCCTAAACTATCTTCTCCGTAGAGTGCTCGAAAAAAAGACGCAAGATTCTGATGTGCAATATATCATCGATGTAAATGATTATCAGCGAAGACGCTTTGACGAGTTGAAAGACAAAGCACGCATGGGTGCCCAGCGGGTGCGCTATTTTAAAAAAGATATCACTCTGGAGCCAATGAGTGCATTTGAACGAAGGATTGTTCATATGGCGCTTCAAGAATACCCCGACATTGCTACAGAGTCAGTTGGTATGGGTCCAGAGCGTAAAGTAGTGATACGCTTGTCGACGTTATAGTAGTTTGTTTTATAAAAGCCGGAGACTCCAGAGGGTGGAGTCTCTTTTATTTACGAAGAAAATATAGTTTTCGTTTGGAGATGTAAAGAGATGAGTCATGTCAAAACCGCCACCCTGAAGGAGCAGTTTTGACTCACCCGTTAGTATATCGGTAGCCCAGAGTGTATCTTGAAATTCAACTTTCTTTTGCCACCATGCGTCTGGGAGCGGGCCCGAACCAATGTTGTTTGGTATTGCGCAAAATAGTGTCAGTTTTTCTTTTTTAGAAAATGCACATTTTTCTGGTAGCGTTTTTAAGCTAAGTTCTGCTGTTGATTCTTTGGCGTCGAGTGAACGAATTTCAAGTTTTAGATCTCGCCCACCGCTTATTGATTCTGAAGTGAGGTAGTGGGTGCCATCGGGTGCCCAAAGTGCATTAAGGCCTTGTTCTTCAGATGAAATGACAGTTAAAAGACCGCCCCCAACAGGAATTGTGCCGAGAAGAGACGGTGCAAACGCAGATGATTTTGTTTTGAGTGCAAATAAGTTTTTACTTGGCCAAGAAATTTCAAAATCAGGAATTTTGGTTGTGTAAATTGTTTTTGCATTTTTACCATCAGGGTTTGAAATTGATACAGCGTATTGCGAGCCAGATTTAACAATTGATGCAAGCTTGTCTTCCGTTGGAGAGTATGCCGAGCTCAATAGCGTGTTCGAATATTCACCGGTTTGGATTGTGGACGTTCCGGTAGTGTGAAGCCAAAAATTATTTACAGAGTCTGTATCGTATGACGAAATGGTCGCATATGTTTTGCTTGGTGACCAAATTGCATCAGCAATATTTTTTATCGTAATATTTGAAAGGCGTGTTTCCCCACCACTTCCATCGAGCGTTGTTTCAAAGAGATTTCCAGTTCCTTGTTTAAAGAAGCGCACTCGATCACCTGCTTTATTGATAGTTGGACCAACAACGGGATCAGTCGAGAGTTGTACGAGTTTTTTCTTCTCGTCTTCAGATACTGGTAGAGTTAAAGGTTCATTTTTATCGCTTAAATTTACTACACCATTGTTACTCGCGTTGTTGCTGCCACTTGGTAAACTTCCCTCATCTCCTCCCCCTCCAACAATCCCACCATCAGACCCTGTTGGTGCGGGGTTTTGACGAAATGCAAAAAATAATGCAACTCCTGTAACGATAAGAAGTATGATTGCGACAATGAAGAGTAATTTAATATTGTTGCTCATAGTATTTTAAGGCGTTGGCGAATTATTATTTGTAACTACACCAGCCGGCTCCACATCGAGATTCATTATCACCAAATTTGGATTAATCGTTTGAAGTATAAGAACAGAAAAAACGGCAAGTAGAAGCCCCCAAATAGCGTTTGAAATGCGCTCTTTACCACTTTTCATTCGTTCAGGACTTGCTCCACCAAGCGTGTATTCAATACCACCCAAAATAAACATAACAAGAGCAGAAATCGCCGCAACCGAAAGCATGAATGGGAACAAAAAGCTTACGTACTGGGTAAAAGTTTCTACTTCACCCCCACCGCCGGGAATTGGCGCCGCTAATTTATATACAAGCGATTCCGCTGATACGATGTAAGGGAAAAGTCCGACAGATAATATAAGAATATATTTTTTCATAAACATTTATTGGACATTAATGGTTGCACTTCCACGACCTTGTTGAACAATATTCGTAGGGCTTTGATACGAAACTCCAATTGTTTGGCTGCCGGTACTTCCAGGTTCTGTTGTAAACATTAATTTCCTCTCGGTTGAATTTGAATTTCCAATTTTTGCATTGTTTATACGCCAAGAATACTGAAGATTGGCAAAGTCATTTAGTGGAGCATAAAATGGTTCAGCAATAAGCGATACAGCGTCACCGTTTTTCATAAAACTTTTCTTTCCTGTAAGCCATTCCTTAACACCGTATAAAGGATCAGTAGAATACATTTCAACTGATGGGCGAATCCCAGATATTTTAATGGAGTTTTGAGAAACAATTCGTTTTAGATTGTCCTGCACAAACACGGTTATAGTATATGATGTACTTACAACATCAGAGAGATCTAAAGAAAAACTATTTTTTCCGACGCCCGATATATTGCTATCGGCGGTTGGTGTAGTACTATTTATTGACCATCCATAAATAAGATTTGCTGGATTGAGAGCTGACCCTCCAATATAAAAGCTTGGCATTGCAAATATAGTTATACGCGATCCTCCCGAAGGAAGTGCTTTTCCTTGGTACCACGTTGGTATATATGTATCTGCCGACCAAATAAGACGGATGTTTGATGGGTATATTATTTTTGTAATTTCGCGATGCTCTCCAGTTTCTGCAGTTACCGAAATTTTTATACTATTGGTGGAGCCAAGTGATCCAAGCGTAAATAAATACGATGCGTTTCCTAATCCTGATGATACAAGTTTTCCGTTAAAGTACCACGCGATTCGCGCCTTTTGTAAATTAGTAGAAAAAGATGCAATAACTGCTTGTACAGTGCTACCTGGCGCGAGATTTTTTTCATTAAATACAAGCTGCATGTCAGAAAGAGGGCCTTGTTTAATCTTCATAATTGTTTCTATGTTTGGTATTTTTGAACCGTCTAACGTTTTACCCTGCATAATATCATATAGTGTCATAGGAGTGTCATGTGGGATGTTGAAAAGATCTAATATTTTATTTCGAAATTCAATAGCTTCTTCAGGGGTTTGTGGAGTTGAGGTTGCGATTTCTGGTGTTGTTTGGGCGTGTACAAGCGAATTTCCACTGCCCGTTAAGAGAAGAATAGTTATTCCTAGGAAAAATATTTTTTTCAATACTAAAGTCATATCATTTATATTATACCTTGCTCGTAGCCCCCGAAGCTAGTTGATTACTGGCCTCTTGTCTCATAACAAAAAAAAGAACAAAAAGCGATGAACAAAGCCCGAGAGATAACCAACCTTTTTTTATTGTATCAAAGGTAAGATGTCCCTTAATAGCAAGCCACATTAAAACTACTGCTTTCCCTAGAATCGCCCATGTACCGCCAATAATCCACCCAACAAGAGGTATAAAAGCAATCAAATACGATGGAAGATCAAAGGCGAGTCCCAACAGAGCAGAGACAACAATTCCTTCCGGAATCGAAACTTTTTTTGGTCCGGTTGACCGAGAACTACTTTTACCATTACCTTGGTCCTCGGTGCTGTTTTTTCTTTGCGCTTGCCGGAGTTGTTGTGCTCGTGTGTATTCTTGTTCGTCAGCCATATATTTTTAAGTTTGAACTCCTGATGTTGCAAAATCATCCTTTGCTTTTTTGATTGCAAGGAGTTCTGCAGGATCCGAGGTTATAATTTGATGCTCGGTATACGACGCTTGAATTTTAATAGCAATATGTTTAAGGCCTGCAAAAAATATTCCTTCACCAACATCAGACTCAAGAAGCAAGAATTTTTCTTCTTCGGTAAGATTAAATATTTCTTGCACTGCATTTATTGATGCAGGCGATTGTTTTAAGAGAACTTGAATAGATGAGTTTGTAACAATTGGCTTTCCGTATGGAGAGCTCATAAAATCGGCAACGTCTTGAGTAATGGTTGCAAGCCCTAAGTAATATTTTCGAGCGCGCTTTGCGATACCATAGAGAAACGATGCTCCGTCTTGCGATTTCATAATGATCCATGCCTCGTCAACCACCAGAAGCCGTCGTTTCAAAGTTCTACGCACCGCGCTCCAAATGTAATTAATAATCAAATACATCGCAACGGGGCGCAGTTCTTCTTCCATGTCGCGGATAGAAAATACAGCCAGACGAACATTAATATTTACATTTGTTTGTTGGTTGATAAATCCTGCCCATGTACCCTCGGTATATTTTTTGATTCGAGTCGCGAGCGATTCCCCACCTTCCATGTTGGCAAGTACCAGTGCGAGGTCAGAGAGTATGGGCGAGGTTACTTGTGAAAGATCAGCATCGGGCGTAATATCTTTTGAATTATATGTTTCAGAAATTGCGCGATCTAGTACGGCGTCTTCCTCGGGCGTGAGCCCACCAAGCATGAGACGAAAAAGCCCCACAAGCCCAATAATGTGCGAACGAAGAACATCAGATGAAGATTCATCCTCGTGTGGTACCGGTACATCAAATGGATTGATGTGATGCTTTGAAGTAAGTGAGATGCTAAAATAGCGTCCCCCTACTGATTCCGCGAGATATTCATATTCTCGTTCTGGGTCGATAACTATAACGTCAACATCGAACATAAGCGAGCGAAGAATCT
This sequence comes from Patescibacteria group bacterium, assembly GCA_038063855.1. Classification (GTDB taxonomy): domain Bacteria; phylum Patescibacteriota; class Minisyncoccia; order Ryanbacterales; family GWA2-47-10b; genus JBBTUF01. Next base: position 2,337 of record JBBTUF010000064.1, on the reverse strand, counting down.
CAAGCTTTGCTGTGTATGACTTTCCGGATCCCGATTTCGCAAACATGATTGAGTTGTAGTTTTCCATACCAAAACGGTCGAAGAGTACGAGAGAATTATTGTGGCGATTAATGCCATATAAAATCCCTTTGTTTGAAGTTAAGTCAAACGAAACAAACGGAAAAGCCGAAGACGCTGGCGATGTATTAAAGTAATTGTGAATTTCTATCAAGTCAGTTCCAAGCGGAAAGACCGACATAATACCCTCTTTTTGTTGAAAGAGCGCGGGCTTAGTGTAGACGAGGCGTGCCTCAAGCATTGATTTTATCTCGGCTTCATTGCGGTTAAGCTCTTCAATAGAATCGGCATAAAGCGTAAGGTAAAGACCAAATGAAAAAAGTTTTTCTTGAGCTTGTGATAATTTGTCACGAAGTGATTCAAGGTCTTGATAGGCAGTGTCTAGCATCGGGTCACGTACAAGCCCGTGAGCTTCGCGATCACTGATTTGCGATTGTACTTCTGCAACTTTTTTAAGCATTTTTTTCAACATCGGGCCTGTTTCAACTGGGTGAAAAAACATCGAAATATCGAAGATTTTATCGTGGTTTATGATGCCCGAGAACCAATTTGTGGCAAGAAACCGTGGGTATGCAAATACAAAAATTGTGCGTGCAAATTTTTCGCCAAGCTGTACATAGTTCGGATTTATTGAAAATACTGCAGGAGCTATTGCTTCACGCAGGCTTTGAATGCCCGATTGATAAATTTCTTGCGGGAAAACAGGCAAAATATCAATATCTTGGGAAGCGTCTTGTTTTTTTTCAAACATTCCAAAAAGTGCCATAGTTATTTCATTTCTCCAAATTGAGGAGCTTTTCCCTTCCCCATTTCTTCTGGATTAAAGAGGGTAAAGTAAAGTTCAACAAGTTCTTCGGTGTTGAGTGGTACAGCTCTTACTCCAGTGCGTACTAAACCTTGTATTACCGAATCAACCCTCTGCCAAAGTTGTGTTTTGTATTCCTCAAATTCGGCGGGTTCAATGAGAGCATCGCCAGCCTGTTTTTTGGAAAATATTGAACTCAATGCACCACCAATTCCACTCTTTTTTGAAGCACCAAGAATTTTTAATGGAGTAAAAGGCACAACAATATAGAAAGTTTTGGAGACGATGTTTGCCGTTTCAACAAATTCTTTTACGAATGTAATATATTCAGAGATTTGAATTCGCAAAAGTTCATTTGTTTCCACTTTTTGGCGTTCACGCAATGTATCAAGATACGGCTCAATATTAAGTTTGCGCGATTGTATCGATATTTGTACTGAAAAATCAAGTGAATTTAAAAAATTTTGATATTGGGCAATTATCGCATCTTGTTCGTCAGTTGATTTGAGAGCAAAGTTAAGTGAAGAGGCCATGAGTACCGCACGCAGGGTACCGTTTTGGAGTATTACAACGCCATCTCGAATTTCTTCTATTGGAACAATGTCAAATGACGCCTGTGCCTGGCGACGTGACTGTGGGCCGAGTTGTTGGGTTTGGGGCATTAGCGTTTAAATTTTGAATTAATATCGAGCGACCACGCAAGATCCTGTAATTTTCGTTGAGAAAGTTTTGGAATTGGTGCGCTCGGAAGCCCTTGCAGTACTTTTTTTTGCGTATTTTTTATATCCATTTCTTCTTTCTTCCATATATAGAGTCTTGGGTTCCAAAAATGATTTACCGCGTTGTTGAGCACTTGGTCTAACTCTTGCTCGTTTATTTTCAGCATAGCAAGTGCCACAAAAAAACTACCTATAGGGATTCCAAGAATTAAAAAAATAATTGTCGGCAATTTTAAGAGATATAGCATAAGTACGAGGCCGCCCCCACCCAATAGATATATGAGCTGTTTTACCGTAAGAGGACCGAAGATTTTATCCTTTACCTCGATATATTGTGGAACTTGAAATTGTTGCATAAAAAATATTATTCGGTTGGTTCATGATACGGATCAATGCTGGAATACGAAGGTGTTTGTGTAAGGGTAGGTTTCGGGGTTTGAGTTGGTATAGATGTTGGCGGAGTTAGTGAGGTGGCCTGCCCCGACGGTACCGTCGGGGTTGGCATGCCAAAAGGTTTTTCTTTTATTTCTGTTGGTTGTTGTGGTGTAGGTGTCTGTACGGCAGGTGGGATTATTTTTGGTGGAGGCGAATTAGGCGGTACTGTCGGCAATGTTGAAGGAATTTTGGGCGCCTTTTCTGGTTCCACAGTAGTTACAGTTGGCTCTATAAATTTTGGCGCAGGAGGAATAATCCGTGCAGGCTCCGTTGGGGGGGCTTCTACAACTTTTTTAGGAGCAGGTTTTGGTACTATTGGTG
>JBBTUF010000063.1:0-18072 GCA_038063855.1 Patescibacteria group bacterium | reverse complement strand
GGGCTCAAAGAAAATGTCATCATAGGCCGTTTGATCCCCGCTGGCACCGGTTTCCGCAAAAAAGATTTTCTGTAACATTGATCCTAAAAACACAAAAAAGCCCTTTGCTAAAGGGCTTTTTTGTGTTTGACAAAAATAATCCATTATATATACTATGGATATATGAAAACCATGTTGAATATCAAAATGGATAAAAAAATTAAAGAAGAAGCTCAAAAAACAGCAAAAGTATTAGGTTTGCCTTTGAGCGTCATTGTAAATCGCTATCTTAAAGAATTTATTTATGAACGGAGAGTGGAGTTTTCCGAAGCACTGTTGCCTAATGCAAAAACACAAAAACTTTTGGAGAGAGTAGAAAAAGATATCAAGGACAATAAAAATATAGCGGGTCCGTTTGCTACGCCAATGGAAATGGATACGTATCTCGACTCTTTATGAAGATTTTTCTCCACAGAAACTTTGTAAAGAAATATAAAAAATTATCCAAAAAACTAAAGAATGAAGTCAAAGAGCGAAGAAATCTTTTTGTACAAAACCAGTATGACCCCTTGTTACATAATCATGCTTTGCAGGGGAAGTGGGTAGGGTATCGAAGCGTCAATATCACTGGCGACTGGAGAATTATTTATAAAATAGTGAGCGACGATGTTGCGCTTTTTGTAGATATTGACACCCCATAGTAACCTGTACAGGTAATATCCTCGCTGGCACCGGTTTCCGCAAAAAAGATTTTCTATAAAATATTATTGTGGAATGCAAAAAAGCCTTATAAAACAAGGCCTTTTGGAGCTATTGCATTTTTTTATAGATATGGTATAATTCGTTTGAATAGTGAGTACCTTGAATATCTACTTGCGGTATAACCCAAGCCTCTTATCTAATAGATAAGAGAAGAGCCCCGACTAGCAGTCGGAAGGAGAACGCCATGAAGTATCCTGGAATTACGCTCGGACGTGTCGAGGCAGTTTGGAACAAGCTTGGTGGTGAGGAAGGCGTGGATCGATTCCTGCGTGATGAGTTCGTCATCAACAAGTCGATCGTTTGCGTCTACCCCGTTATTATCGACTTCTCGCTCACGCTCGCCGCCATGATCAAGGCAGGAAAGTACAACTGGGTGAACGATTCGATCACCGCTCGTAACTTCCCCATGAAGGGTGAAGAAACGGCGGAGGTCACGATCAAGCTCATTCATTTCAGCCGTGTCATGGAGAACGGCGACGCCGTGATTCATAAGCTGGATCGCAAGGGAATGCGTCCGGCAACCATTGAGGAGCTCCTTGCTCTGGGTCAAGTGTATCCCGATTTGCAGCGCAAGTTCCCGATTGTTGCTCTCGGTTCAGTGTGGCGGAGTCCGCGCGGCTACCGCTACGTCCCGTATCTGTGGGGCAACGCAGGCGGACGGGACCTTTACCTCCTCTGGTTCGACCGCAGGTGGAACGGCCACTCTCGTTTTGCCGCGGTTCGCAAGTAGCGCTCAGTAATTTGGGACCTGGGCTTTTAGCTCTTAGTCCCTTGCACATCCGCCGAAGGCGGAAGCACTTTGACCCCGACAAACTTGTTTTGTCGGGGTCTTTTCATATATTTATATAAAATTTTCAATGATGAATACATAGTTTTTATGATAAAATTAAAAAAGATAGTAGGCTCGTGTTCACGGCTACGGCTTTGAACGGCCCAATTCCAGAAGTATGAGATGCAGAGTGGAAACGGGTACGCCTTTTTCTAGAGTCGTTTCATAATGTCTTAAAAACGAAAATACTTGGTGCACAATACTAGTGGGCTTCGAGGCCCCGCATACGATACAGCCTTAAGAGTATTCGAGGGGCAGTGAGTGATGATGGATGGTATCGTGTACGATCAGTGTGGCGGAATCCGAACGGCAACCGCAACGTCCCGTATCTGTGGAGCAACGCAGACGAACGGAACCTTAACCTCAACTGGTTCGACAACAGGTGGAACGACAACTATCGTTTTGCCGCAGTTCGAAACTCTTCTTGTTCTCTCATTCCTATGGAGTGGGAGTTTTATTTTGAATGCCACGCGACCAGCCACCAATCATTTTGCCTATTTCATTTAGTCGTTCGATAAGCATGATATACTTTTTATTGTCGAGTGCCTTCAATTCCCACCCCACTTGTAAAAAGAATTTCAGCATATCAAGCTTCATGCCGGATTTTCGCAAATACGGAAGTTTCTCTTGTTTCGATAAATAGCTTGCAATGAAAAGCAACTCAATTGTTTCAAGAAAAAGTGTGTCTATTTTTTCCCCGAGCGTATGCCGGGATTTTTTTGGGAAGTTGTCTTTAAACTCATCCCACAGCTTATATATGGAAATAAATCTTTGGAGAATCGGTAAAACCTGTTGGGGGGGGGCTTACCGGAGAGATTTTTATGAGAATCAGACTCGCTCATGCATTTGAAAAGTTAATAAGCATTGAAAATTTACTTGGGGCGTGGACAGAATTTGTAAGAGGAAAACGATACAAGAAAGATGTTATAGAGTTTTATGTTTGTCTTGGAGATAATATCGTATTACTCCACAGTGCTCTCAAGAATAAGACATATCAGCACGGTGGGTACTATGGATTTAGTATTTTTGATCCGAAACCTCGGAGTATTCATAAGGCTCGAGTGCGAGATCGATTGTTGCATCACGCAATCTATCGCGTATTATATCCTTTTTTCGATAAGAAGTTTATAGCTGATTCATTTTCGTGCAGGATTGGAAAAGGCACGCACAAGGCACTGAATCGGTTTCGATCCTTCTCGTATATTACAAGCCAAAGCGGTAAAAAACAGTGCTGGATTTTAAAGTGCGATGTAAGAAAGTTTTTTGCAAATATTGATCACGACATATTGGTAGATATTTTACGTAAGGACATTGAAGATTCAGATATCCTTTGGCTCCTGGAAGGAGTGATACGAAGTTTTTCTGGTATGCGAAGTAATGTGGGATTACCGCTCGGCAATTTAACGAGTCAGCTTTTAGTAAATATTTACATGAACGAGTTTGATCAATTCATGAAGCACACGCTTAAAGTGAAATACTATATTCGGTATGCGGACGATTTTGTGGTCTTTTCGCGAGACAAAAACTATCTCGAGACCCTAATTCCTATTATCAAAGGATTTCTCTATAATAACCTAAAACTTGAACTGCACCCGCAAAAGGTTTCCATTAAATCTCTTACGTCAGGAGTAGATTTTCTTGGTTGGGTGCATTTTCCCGACCATCGAGTGTTACGAACAGTTACAAAAAAGAGGATGTTTCGCAGGATCGAGGAAAGCGATAGCAAAGAGGAAATGGTCGCGTCGTATCTTGGTATGTTGAGCCATGGGAACGGTAGGAAACTTCAAAAAGAAGTAAAAACTATTGCTAGTCTTTGCGAAATGACCAGAAGACCGCTATACTAGGTATGTGGCGAAGCATAAATCTAAGAAAGAAAAACGGGATAAAGGGGAAGATCGCGAGCCGATGCTCCACCAGGAGACTAAAGACAGCATTGTAGCCATTGTTGCGTTTTTGTTTGCCCTGCTCTTCATTTTTGCCTATTTTGAGAAAGCGGGGCTTATTGGAGCATGGGCGCTTTCATTATTTACTTCGCTACTGGGCAAGGGGTACTTTTTGCTACCATTGTCGCTCATTATGATTAGCGCAGCGCTTCTTTTTTCACTGAAACAGAAGTTTGTCAGCTTGCCGCTTGTGGGCGCGTTGTTTTTTCTTGTCTCGAGTCTCGCGCTTTCGGATATTATTTTTAGAGATACAACAGGTGGTCTCGTAGGGTTTTATATTGCAAAGCCATTCCTTTATTTTTTTGACGCGTTTGCAAGCGGGGTTATTTTTACGGCACTTTGTATTATTGCAATTTTAATGATTTTTAACGCCTCACTTCGTCGTGTTCCGAAGTTGTTTGAAGAAAAAGATATTGATTCACAAGCCCTGCCTATGCCAGTTGCCTCGCCGGTGCCCGATGAAATGCTTTTAGCGAAAGCAAAAGATTTTGATGACATGCCCGAGCCTATAGTACAAAAAAAGAAAGAAGATCCTAAGAGAAGCGTCTCTATTGAGATGATGAAAGAGCTGAAGCGCAAAGCGGCAGATTATTCATTGCCACCTCTTTCGTTGCTTGATAGCGATCGCGGTAAGCCGTCAGGAGGAGACGTGCGTGCCAGTGGAAATATTATTCAAAGAACGCTTGCAAATTTCGGTATAATCGTTGAAATGGGAGAGGTAAATGTTGGCCCTTCAGTCACGCAATATACTCTGAAGCCAGCAGAAGGCGTAAAATTATCGCGAATTGTAGGGTTGCAAAGCGATCTTGCATTGGCACTTGCGGCACACCCTTTGCGTATTGAGGCGCCGATTCCATGCAAATCGTTTGTGGGCATCGAAATTCCAAATCGTACTATTGCGCTTGTTGGTTTACGCAATCTTCTTGAGCAAGAAGATTATCAGCGGGGTGGGCCGCTTACATTTGCTCTCGGCAAAGATGTTGCAGGGCTTGCCGCATATGCAGACTTAGCACGTATGCCGCACTTATTGGTTGCAGGATCAACTGGCTCTGGTAAGTCAGTTGCTATTCATTCATTTTTGATGAGCTTGTTGTACAAAAATACGCCGCTTTCTTTGCGGCTTATCTTGATTGATCCAAAACGAGTTGAGCTCGCGCATTATCAAGACATTCCACATTTACTTACGCCGGTTATTACGGAGTCAAAAGATGCAATTGCAGCACTTCGTTGGGCAGTGAAAGAGATGGAAGAACGCTACAAGATACTTGAGGCCGCGCGTAAGCGAGACGTTGTTTCGTATAATGCATCAAGTGACGATTTTATGCCGTATGTTGTGATCGTGATTGATGAGCTCGCAGACTTGATGGCATCGTTTGGAAGAGAAGTAGAAGCATCGATTGTGCGTATTGCGCAAATGGCACGTGCGGTTGGTATTCATTTAGTTGTTTCAACTCAGCGGCCATCTGTGGAGGTTATTACAGGACTCATTAAAGCAAATATTACGAGCCGTATTGCATTTCAGGTAGCAAGTCAGATCGATTCTCGAACAATTTTGGACGGTGCGGGCGCAGACAAGCTTTTGGGAAATGGCGATATGCTCTTTTTGGCTGGCGATGCGGGGAAGCCACGTCGTGTTCAGGGGGCGTTTGTTTCAGAAAATGAAGTCAAAAAAGTTACTGATTTTATTCGTGAGCAAGAAGCAGAGCCAGCGTATAATGAGGAAGTATTAAAAACAAAGGGTAATCATATCGCGTCGAGTGGCATGGATGACGAAGACGCTGATGATGAGCTTTATGACGCGGCATACGAAGCAGTTTTGACAGCCGGCAAAGCGTCAACATCGTATTTACAGCGGCGGCTTAAAGTTGGGTATTCTCGCGCTGCGCGTCTTATTGATATGCTTGAAGAGAGGGGTGTTATTGGTCCAGGAGAAGGCGCAAAGGCACGTGATATTTTAATCGAGCGTGAAGATCAAAATTCATCGTATGTTTCTTAAAAAAAACGAACACGACATTTTATTTGCAGTACCAAAAGCCTATCCAAAACGGCATAAAAGTGCGTATTTGATGGCGACTATTTTTCTTATAATTTTGGGAGTGGGATATATATCGTTTAGAACTTCAGCAATCTTTATTGTTCCAGAATTGATTGTGGGTGAGCCTGCTGATGGAGCGGCTATACACGATGAAAGTGTAAAAGTGCGAGGCACGACGGAGTCAAAAGCACGATTAACAGTAAATGGGTACGAAGCATATAGTAACGAGCAAGGTGCATTTGAACTTTTACTCCCGTTTCAAAAAGGTTTTCATACTATCGATGTTCGTGTCAAAAACCGAATTGGCAAAGAGTCAAGAGTTGTGCGTCATATCGTGGTAGAGTAGAATACAATCCATGGCAAAAAAAGAAAAATCGGTGAGTTCAGCCGCAGAAGAGAAGAGTGAAGCAGTTGATATAGCTGTTAAGGCAATCCAGTCGAAATACGGCGAGGGCTCTTTAATGAGGCTCGGCGAAATACCAAGGGTTGATGTCGAGTCTATTCCTACAGGCTCTTTTTCGCTCGATTGGGCATTGGGTGTAGGCGGTATTCCACGCGGAAGAATTGTAGAAATTTTTGGACCAGAATCATCAGGCAAAACAACACTCTCGCTCCATATAATACGCGAATGCCAAAAAATGGGTGGTGTGTGTGCGTTTATTGATGCTGAACATGCGCTCGATCCAGAATATGCAAAAAATATCGGAGTGGATATTAATGGGCTTTTAATTTCACAACCAGACACCGGTGAGCAAGCACTTGAAATTGTCGACAGCCTTGTGCGATCGGGTGGTGTTGATGTGATTGTAATTGATTCAGTTGCAGCACTCACTCCACGTGCCGAGATAGAGGGCGACATGGGGCAGCAACATATTGGACTTCAGGCGCGACTCATGAGTCACGCGCTTCGTAAACTTACAGCAGTTGTAGCGAAAACAAAAACGGTAGTTATTTTTATCAATCAAATACGCATGCAAATAGGCGTTATGTTTGGGAATCCAGAAACAACACCAGGCGGAAAAGCGCTCAAATTTTATGCCTCGGTTCGTATTGACATTCGGCGCCTCGCACAGATCAAGAAGGGCGAAGAGACGGTAGGGAATCGTGTGAAGGCGAAAGTTGTAAAAAATAAAGTTGCCCCGCCGTTTAAGGTTGGCGAATTTGATATTATGTTCAATGAGGGGATTTCGTATGAGGCCGATTTGCTGAATCTTGGAGTGAAGCTTGGAGTAGTCAAGAAAAGTGGTGCATCGCATTCATTTGGCGACCTAAAACTTGGCCATGGCTATGATGCCTCTCGTATTTTTCTCAAAGAAAACAAAAAAGAACGCAAAGCGCTCGAGACAGCTCTCCGTGAAGCCCTTAAAGAGGCGTAAAACTTACCCACAGGCTAATTTCATTTTAGAGCTATAATACGCGTAAGGGTCGTTTTATTAGTTTTAATGATTTTATAGCACATGAGTCATCATTTTAGACTTCCAAAAATTTCGCTTACAGCGCTTGTGAGTGTGTTTGCGCTTTTCTTGTTTGCTTTCGGGATTCTCACAGGGGTCGTCAATCTCGACTTTACGGGCTCATTTACTTCAGCTCTCGCACCGTATTAAATCAAACATATTAATAAAATAGCCTCGCTTTTCGATTAAAGGCGGGGCTGTTTTTAATAGTTTAATGTTTGATAAAAATTTAAAAATAAAGTACAATGCACAAAGAAATATAGTCCTTGAGAGAGGAGAGAGGCCATGAAGAAACGTATTTTGGTTGGTTTACTAGCGCTTGCTCTTTGTATAGGGGCACTGTTTGCGGGTTATTTTTTTATGACCCGAAATCCCACAAAGCATTATATATTAGGCGGCGAATCGAGAATCGATTCGCCGCCATTTTTTATGTGCAATTTTTATCGAATAGTGAATGCCACAATGCCCATGACGCGTGCGCGTTTGACGGCAGTAGCAAGACGGCGCTGATGAAGCGAGCAAAGGCCAGAACGTTTTTTTGAAACGATCTTTGCCTGCGGGGTCATAAATGAGCGCAAGGTTTCGGTATCTTTGTAGTCAACAATTTTAGCGTTTGCGGTACAAAAATAGCACTGTTTTTTTACTATTGGTACGAACGGTCTCATTAAAATGGAATATCGTCTGGATTAATCTCTCCCTCATCTTGAGGGTACTGAATTGTCTCGACCGTTTCTCCGCCTGTTCCGACAGTACCGTCGGAGCCAGTGGGAGATTTTTGTTCCATAAGAGAATCTCCGGATGGAGCAACGCTTCCTGGCGTTCCGCGAGGGCCGAGTTGCATTTGTTCAATAATAACTTCGGTACGGCTTTTTTTGGAACCATCTTGGCCATCCCATGTTCGTGTTTGAATGCGGCCTTCTACAAAAACCATTTTTCCTTTTGTGAGGTATTGTTTTGCAATTTCGGCAAGACGGCCGAAGGCGACAATATTGTGAAATTCAGGGGTTGTTTGGCGTTTACCTGATTGATCATTCCAGATACGGTTTGTAGCAATACCAAATGAGACAACAGGTTTGCCCGACGGAAGAGTGCGCATATCAGGGTCGCGTGTTAAGTTACCTATGAGGAATACTTTGTTGAGATTCATCCCGTATGAAATATCCTAGTAGATTTTACATTATTCATAATATTTTTTTGACTGCAAAATGTTGACACATATTCCATTATTTTATTTCGTATGGGATTCATACTGTAACTCCTAGAATTTCATCAAGTTTTTCGTCTATTACTTTTTCGCTGGTTGGTGCAACTGGCTCAGCCGATGCGTCTGCGGCGGCACGAGGTGTCAAAGGCTTTCGGCGAGGCGGAAGAGCCTTTTTCCACTCAAGAAGCATAAAGCGAACGATCGATTGATTTTTACTCAATTGCTCTCTAAGGTTTGTCGAGGCCTCAGTTGTTGAGGTAAAGCGAAGTGCTCCAAGATATGCTTCTTTTGAGTTGCTAATTGGATAGGCGAGAAAGCGACGTTTTGGTGAATCCCATGAATCAACAGTGATATCGAGGCTACCCAAAAGCGCACGAAACTCCCCATCGCGAAGTTGAGCGTCTTCGTGCGAAAGGGTTGGCGCCAATAAGTACGAAAACTCGTAATATTTTGTGCCGTTTTTCATGGGGTGATTGTATCAAATTGTGATCATTTTGGCAACTCCAAAAGAGTAGATTAGATCTTAAATTCGATAACCTCGCCGTCTTTGACGATGTATTCCTTACCTTCTATGCGTACGGTGCCGTGTTCGCGGGCTTTGGCGTAGGACCCTGCATCTACCAAATCTTTCCAAAATATTACTTCTGCGCGGATGAATTTTTCTTCAAAGTCTGAATGAATGGCTCGCCCCGCACGGCGCGCAGTGGAATTCTTTGGGATTGTCCATGCACGAGTTTCATCTTCTCCGGTGGTAAAGAAACTCATAAGACCCAAGAGGGAATATGCTTTGCCGGCAAGCTCATTGATATGTGGTGTAATGCCAAGCTCGCTCCGTTCTTCGGGAGTCATTCCTGAAAGCTCTTCCTCAAGTTTGATATTGAGAAAAAATTTATTTGGATCATCATTTTTTTGGTCTTCTTCCTTTGTATTATAAAGATACAAAATTGGTTTTGCGGTTAAGAGTTGGAGCTCGCGTGCAAATTCTGCTTCAGTGAGAGTTGCGGGTGCACGTTCGCCGGCCTTTAGATGACCCACAACTTGTCGAGCCATTTCAAGTTGTTTTTTGATTTCGTCTGATCCGCTCTTGGCCTGCCTCGCCGAGTCAAGGCGGGCTTCTTTTTCAAGCCGTGTAACTGCTTTTTCTACAGTCGCAAGATCTGCCATAAAAAGCTCAGTTTCAATGATGTCGCGGTCGCGTTCGGGGTTAATTGACGATTCAACATGAACAATATTTGCATCTTCGAATGACCTGACGACTTGCACGATTGCGTCGACTTCACGAATGTGCGCGAGAAATTTATTTCCTAAACCTTCTCCCTCGCTCGCACCTTTAACGAGTCCTGCGATGTCGACAAATTCAATAACGGCCGGAATTCGCTTCTTGCTGTGCATGAGATTTGCAAGAATATTGACGCGAGGGTCTTCTACTTCTACAATGCCGATATTCGGTTCAATGGTGGCAAATGGATAGTTTGATGTATCAACCTGCGCGCGGGTAAGCGCTTGAAAAAGAGTTGATTTGCCAACATTAGGAAGACCGACGATTCCAATTTTGAGAGACATAGTTGATTTATGGTAAACTAAAAAGACATGCATGTAAATCCAGAAATATTTAAAGCATATGATGTGCGAGGAGAATTTCCAAACGAGCTCAATGCAAAGGCAGCGTATTTAATTGCGCGAGCGTTTGCGGAATTTTTGCGAGGCAATAATCCAGCGCGCGCGCTTAAGATCGTGATTTCTTCGGATGCTCGGCCATCGTCGCCCGAGCTTATAAAAGCCGTTACCGAAGGGCTTCTTGATGAGGGCGTGCAGATCGTTGACATGGGGCTTACGACGACGCCGTTTCATTATTATGGTGTTGTCAAAGAAGAGGCCGATGGTGGCATCATGGTCACGGCGTCACATAATCCTTTTCGAATGAATGGTTTGAAGTTGTCGCGCGTTGGGGGAGAGCCCGTTGGTGATGGTATGGAGGTAGTAAAAAATATTGCCGAGCGCAGTATTTTTGATGGCAAAAAACCACATCATGGAGTTGTACAAAAGTCACTTGTGCGTGAGTATATCGATTTTTTGATTTCGCGTGTTGATCTTTCGAAAGCAAAAGATCTTAAAATTGTTCTTGATGCTGGTGGAGGCATGGCGACAATGCTGTTGCCAAGTTTAATAAAACGTTTGCCGTGTAAGGTGGTATTAGTCAACCATGATCTTGTGTTTGATATTACGCATGAATCACTGAATCCTTCAAAAGAAGAACATTTAGCGACGCTTAAAAACACTGTTATTGAAGAGAACGCTGATTTTGGTGTAGCGTTTGATCCTGATAGTGATCGGTCAGGTTTCGTGACGCATAATTCACGATTTTTTAGAGCAGACCATGTAGGTTCATTTTTTGCTCGAGAGTTTGCAAAAAGTGAACCGGGTGTGCCAATTATTTATGATGTGCGCGCCTCAAGCATATTTCCTGAAACAATTAAGGCCACAGGGGGGCGAGCGATACTCTCGCGCGTGGGGCATCGTTTTATTAAAGAGTTGATGCGAAAAGAAAATGCGCGATTTGCGGCAGAATCTTCTGGGCATTTTTATTTTAGAGACTTTTTCTTTTGCGATTCTGACTTTTTGCCGATGTTATATTTTTTGCAGTTTTTGTCACAGACAAGTAAGACATCAGACGAAATTCTTGACGAATTTGATAAATACCCATTGAGTGGTGAGTTAAATTTTAAAATTCAAAAAAAAGAAGGTTTGCTTGAAAATATTGCGGGACATTATAAAGATGCGAAAGAGACTCAATGGGTTGACGGCCTCTCGGTTTATTATGACGACTGGTGGGCAAACATTCGCCAATCAAACACCGAACCGCTTGTCCGCCTTAATGTGGAAGCACGAACAAAAGAGTTGCTCGATGCGCGTGTAGCTGAACTCAAAGCGCTGATTACAGCTTAAAACATTCCGATTTTCTTTTTTGTCTCAACTAAAGTTTTTTGTGCGACTTCGCGAGCGCGCTGCGAGCTTTCACGAAGAAGTGTTTCAATAGCTTTTTTATTTTTCTCGAGTTCTTTGTACTTCTGTTGTATCGGTTCTACGAGAGTTATCAAAGAGTTTGCAACCGCTTCCTTAAATTCACCGTAGCCCTTACCCGTAAAGTGAGCCTCTATTTTTTTGATCGAGTCGCCAGTTGCCAAATGCATAAGCAACATAAGATTGGTAAGGCCAGGCTTACCAATTGGGTCAAAAACAATATCGCTAAACGAATCGGTAACGGCGGTTTTGATTTTTTTCTGAATTGTTGCGGGCGAATCGAGTAGACTTATTTGAGTATTTTCACCATGCGATTTTGACATTTTTTTGGTTGGGTCTTGGAGGGAAAGAATTTTAAGTTCCTTGCCTAAAAGCCCTTGAGGCTCGGGGAATAGGTTTGCAAATCGCGTGTTAAAGCGTCGGGCTATTTCTCGACTCAATTCGAGATGGGGGAGTTGATCGCGGCCCACAGGCACAAAACCTGCCTTGTATGCCAAAATATCGGCAGCTTGGAGTACGGGATAGGCAAGAAGCCCAAGATTCGTTGCTTTTGGATTTTCTAGCAGCATTTCTTTATATACGGGGTTAAGTTCAAGCATTGATATTGGGGTGATCATGCCGAAGAGTGTGGCGAGCTCAATTTGCTCGGGCACTTCCGACTGTATAAATAAAACAACTTTTTTGGGATCAATGCCCGCGGCAATATACAGCATCGCGATTTTTATGGTGTTCTCGCGGAGTGATGCAGTGTCTTCAAGCGTAGTGAGTGCATGCACATCAGCAATCATCAAGTACGTTTTATATTTGTCTTGATATTCAACGACTGGCTTGAGTGCGCCAAAATAATTGCCAATGTGTAAATGGCTTGTCGGCCGCATTCCAGTTAAAAGGATTTGTTTAGGCATAGTGTTAATTTAATCAAGAAAGCCGGTCAATATCAAATGCCATTTTTCAAAAATGCTACACGGGGCATCAAAACATCCAACTAAAAAGTAGGGTATTAGTATAAAAAGTATTATCCCAATGATAATTAGAAAACATATTATTTTTAAGCGGGAACTCATACCCTACTTTAACAAAAAACCACCAGCAAAGCGAATGGTTCTTTGAAATAAGAATTGGCCGATTTTTAAAGTAATCTAATAAACTCCTCTATAGATAGTCCTGCTTGTTGAATAATGGATTTTAGGGTTTTTGGAGCGAGGTCTTGCTTGTGTAGTGGGATAGTAACTCGCAGGTGTGTTTTAGTGGGATGCCGGAGTTGTATGTGGCTTCCGGATTGGTGGTATTCATAAAAATGAGCTCGCTTGAGTGCTCGCATGATGAGCAAAGAGGGAATGCGAGGAAGTTTTGGCATAAAAAATTAGATGCCAACAGTAATTCGTTCCTTTCGTTTGCTTGCAGAGAGTATTTTTTGTGAAGGGCGAACCGAATCTTTCAACATTGCTTCGAGATAACATCGAATAGCGTCTTTAGCCATATCTCGAGCTTCTCCGAGCGTGCTGCCTTCGGTAACAAGCCCGGGTAATTTTGGTACGGTAACTGTATACCCACTTCCGTTCGGATCGAAAATTGCTTCGTATTGATAGATAGATTCTTTTCGCTTCTTCACCATGTATCTATAATGCTTGAAATACCCAAAAAGTCAAAAATCAGACGAGTGTTTTTTTGGAGACTATTTGGATGTCCGGCATCCAAATTAGACCTCTATGACTACAGGAATCACCATAGGTCTGCGTTCGGTGCGCTGAAACAAGAATTGGCCGATTTTTTCACGGAGCTCTTCTTTTAACTCTATTTTACTTTTTTATTGCCGTATGCTCAAATCATTGAGACGTCCGACGTCTCAAGATATGCAAAGATTGTTCGAAGAAGGAGGATTCTACCATGTTTATAATCGGGGTGTAGACAAACGCGAGGTTTTTGATAGTGTCTATGATCTCCAGCGTTTTTTACAAAGCATGGTGGAGTTCAATACCCGTGAGCCTATCGGTAGCTTACATCTCAATTCGTTTGATGCTGTAAAGAGAGGTTGCCGTAGTGAGCCGTTGGTAGATATTATTAGTTACTGTCTGAATTCAAATCATTATCATTTCATTCTAAAGCAATGTGTTGAAAATGGTATCAGTGAATTCATGAAGCGGTTAGGTGGAGGGTATACAAAATATTTTAATCATAGGAATAGACGAAGCGGAGTTCTTTTTCAAGGCAAATACAAAAGTATTCATATCGTTACAAACGAGTATCTTTTATATCTTAGTGCCTACGTTAATCTTAATGATTGCGTTCATCAACTAAGACGTCCGACGTCTCAGTCAAGCTGGGGCGAGTATATAAACAAAGATAAGAAAGGGATTTGTCATAAAGAGATTATTCTTGATCAGTTTAAAAATTCCGAAGATTACAAGCAGTTTGCTGAAGAGGCGCTTGTGAATATTCTCGAAAGAAAAAATCTGGCGAAGGAGTTGGAGGATATGTTGTTCGACTGAGACGTCGGACGTCTCAATAACGCGTCGGCCGCATTCCTGTTAAAAGTATTTATTTAGGCATAAATTATTTAGGAAATATTGGAGTGAATGGATGGATAATTGCTATCAATGCAAAAGTAAGAGCTATATAACTTATCACTAAACCTTTTTCTTTTGTTGCACGTATAGTTTTGAGTGAGAATAGCGACAGCCCTATTGTTGTAATGATCAAGATAATATGAATAGTTAAGATACCCCACGCAGGGATCCCTAATATGCGATATATTAGTGCGAAGTCCATTCTTATATTATAAGTTCCTTCCAAGTAATGAGTATTAGCCGTCAAGCCAGACATAAAAGCTAACAAGGAGACTATATTATAATTGCCAGTTTTCATGTTTTTATTTTACTATATTCATTCTAAACCAAAAATCAGGCTTTCGAAAGCCTGATTTTTGGTTGATCATACTTCGATAACTACAGGAATCACCATCGGGCGGCGTTCGGTGCGCTGAAACAAGAATTGGCCGATTTTTTCGCGGAGCTCTTCTTTTACATATTGGAAGTTTACCGGATGCATGTTTGAAGTAATCTCTTCAATAATTTTCTTTGTGCGCCCACGGGTTTCATGCAGTAAACTGCCCGATTCTTTCAAATATACAAATCCGCGGCTGATAAGATCGGGTGAACCTTTGAGCTTACCAGTCTGCGCATCTACAACGGCAATTATTACAAACATGCCGTCAGATGCCATCATTTGCCGGTCGCGCAGTACTACTTCTTTAATATCGCCAACACCAAGCCCATCGACGAACACATAGTTCGATGGAACTTTCTCTTTTGTCATAACAAATTTATCGCGAGTCAGCTCTAAAATTGCGCCGTTTTCAGGAATTACAATATTACTTTTTGGGATGCCAAAGCGCTCTGCAATCCGCCCATGCAATTTTAACATGTAATAATTCCCATGAATTGGCATGAAGAATTTTGGCTTCATGAGCGCCATCATCTCGGTTAAATCTTCTTCTTGCGCGTGGCCTCCCGCATGAATGTCCATCATTTGGTAGTGGTACACCTCCGCGTCCGCGCGATAAATTATATCTTTGAGTGATTGCACAGTGCGCTCGTTGCCAGGCACAACCGATGAAGAGAACACTACCGTATCACCCTCTTTGAGGCGCACATAGCGATGTTCTTGGGTTGCCACACGCATAAGAACGGCGCCACCTTCGCCTTGCGCTCCCGTGCACAGAAAGAGGATTTTATTGTCTTCGTAGTCGTTGATGTTTTTTACATCAATCATGACGCCTTTTGGTATTTTTAAATATCCTAGTTCTTGCGCGAGCGCCACGTTTGATTTCATTGAAAAACCATCAATGGCAACTTTACGATCGTATTTTTCGGCTAAATGAATGAGCTGTTGAAGGCGAGAGATAAGCGAAGAAAATGTTGCACAAATTATGCGCCCCTTTGATAATACAAATATCTCTTCAAGGTTTGCTTCGATATCTCGTTCAGAAATTGAGTGTCCTGCTTTCATGGCGCCCGTTGAATCAGAAAGAAGGAGAGCAACCCCCTCGTTGCCAATGCGCTTCATTTTTTCGTAGTCGGCGGGAATGTCGCCCACTGGGTAATCATCAAATTTGAAATCTGCGGTGTGGCATACAACGCCAACAGGCGTTCGGATCGCAACGCCAACGGTATCAAAAATATTGTGATTGACATGGAAAAACTCAATACTAAATACACCGAGTTTTAATTTTGTATCTTTTGTAATGCCTTCAACATTGAGTGGTGGCAAGTGTTTAAAATCTTGTTGACGTTTTAGAATAATGCCGCGCGTGAGAGGCATTGCATAAATTGTAGGGGCACCTAAGTCTGCAGAGAGATAGGGAATTGCACCAATGTGGTCAAAGTGGCCGTGAGTAATAATTACACCGCGGATATTTTTTTTCTTTTCTTTTAGATATGAAACGTTAGGAATAACATAATCAATCCCCGGCATGTTTTCTTCGGGAAATTGGAGTCCCATATCAATAATGATGATATCATCGCCATACTCAAGAAACGACATGTTTCGGCCGATTTCTTCGACGCCTCCTAATGGTACGACGCGAAGAACGCCTTTTGCTTGAGGGCGTGGCATTTCGACTTTTTGCTCGGTTGTTTTTCGCGGTCCGCGAAAATTTGACGTCCGATGAAAACGCCCCCCTGTTGGTCGGGAAGACCCGTCCCCGCCAGAATGACTCTGTCGGGCTGGCGTACGGCTGTCTGGTCGGGCGGGCCTCAGCGGATGTGCCGCCTGTGGTTTTATTGGTGTCATGTCAAATTAAAAAAAACTATTAAATTCGTTCCGAATGTGCCGAGGGGGGGATTTGAACCCCCACTCCCTTGCGAGAACTAGCTCCTGAAGCTAGCGTGTCTGCCATTTCACCACCTCGGCTTGTCTCGATCGTCTCGCCGAAAGGCTGACGAAGCGGACGGTGGTTTCAAAAAAGAGAATGCTTTAACGCGTTGTGTGTATTATACTCCTTTTTGAAAAATTTGCAAAGTGCGCTTGTCTTGTCAAATGCGAAGTTACTGTTTAACAAAGATATTCCACACTCGGCTTGTGTGAGTATACCATGTCTCGATTGAGCTAAATCGCTCCTGCGGGAAGGGTATATTTTGCAAATTTGTTCCCTTAAGATTTGAAGGTATTGTATAAAGGTATGAAGGGCTATATAAAATCACCGCGGGCTTATCTTTTGTAAATTCTGTTAAAAATATTTTATATGCATCTTTTCGTTTTTCTTCGTCAGTTGTTATGCGTGCGTCTTCAAGCGCTTTGTCTACTTTTGTATTGGCATACAAAGCTAAATTTAAGCCAGGATGTGTACGTTGAGACGTGTGCCAAAATGCAAATGGATCGGGGAAATAGCCAACTGCTTGTCCGAACAGAAGGGCATCATAATTGCGCGGGCGGATAACGTTTTGTTCGAGATCTCCTTGTTCATACACTTGTACATTTATTTCAATTCCTAATTCTTTCCAATTTGCGCGAACGATTTCGGCGGTTTTTATGAGTTCGGGAGTATTGAGTGTTGCAAGCGTGAAGCGAATATCCGTAGGGTCCTTGTCATTTTTTTTTAATTTTTTATCAATAATGCCGTTGCCGTTTGAATCGATATAGCCTGCCTTTGAGAGTGTCGCGCGTGCAGCGTCAATATTAAATGAAATATTTTCAAGCGAATCATCGTGGTCTATCATGCCTGGTGGTATTGGTAAACTTGTAGTGCGCGCATGATCATTTTTAGCTTCACGGATGATGCGGTTGCGATCGGTAGCCATCGAAAGAGCATCTCGGAGTGCAATGTCTTTCAATGGCGCAAAATTATCTTGGTTGAAAAATATACCAACGGTACGGGGGAGTTGGATCTCTAGTAACGATTTTGATTTCGAAGTCGTATTTGTCTCGACACTTGCAAGATCTATATCGCCAGTTGTGAGTGCATCAGAAAGTTCTTTTTCTGTTGGATAGAATTTGAATATAAAATTTTTGATATGAGCGCGTCCCGTCGTATAATTACTAAAACGAGATAGAGCATATGATGTAATGCTGCCAGTAGAATTTTTAGTGACCGTTTCTATTTCGTATGATCCGGAGCCAATTGGGTGAGTGTTGAGATTTGAAAGATTAAATTCTTCAGGAGTGAGAGTTCCCCAAAGATGTTTTGGCATGATACCCAATGTGGTATTTTCTAGAAATGGTGCGTACGGTTTTTTCAGATGAAAAATTATTGTTTTTTCGTCAGGCGTTTCAAATGTTATTCCTTCCCAGTTTGCAAGTCGGGAGCTACGAATTGCCGGGTTTTTTGCTTGTGTGATAGTGAAAGCGATGTCTTCGGAGGTAAGGCGTTTATTATCATGCCAAAAAAGATTGTCACGAAGGTGAAATGTGTATACAAGGCCGTCGTCGGAAACCTCATAGCGGTCAGCGAGTTGCGGGGTAAGGCCGCCTTTACCGTCTGCTTTCATCAGCCCCGAATAGATGATACGCGTAAGATCGCGATCTGCATCAGAGAGCGCAAGGAGAGGGTTAATAAACCGTGGTACGCCCGTGACGCCTTCAGTGAGTGTGCCGCCATCAGCAGGGAGTTCCGTCGAGTGATATCTGTCGATTCGAATAAGAATAAGTGTACCCACAAGCCACGTACAAAGAAAAAGCGAAATGAAGATAATTTTTTCGCGCTTCGAAAGATTATCAAAAATTATTTCCCATTCTTTGCGTGTTGGCAACGAGTATGACATAAACAATGAGCGAGCTTTCGAAATAACCGAAAGCCCGAGTTAACCTTGGCGAGTTATGAGAGCTGCGATTGCGGCTACAAAGAAAAG
>JBBTUF010000062.1:0-9944 GCA_038063855.1 Patescibacteria group bacterium | reverse complement strand
TGACTGCACAGGGTTTGGTAAAGCTTATCGCACATCCAAAAAAAGCGGGAAAATATTGGGCTCTTGGCAATAAAAATCTTCTGTATGTAACAAATACTGCTGGGCAAAGTTGGGAAGAGCGGCCACTCTTTCAAATTGAAGGAAAGAAACTTTCAACGATAAACGATATAAAATATGTGCCAAAACGCGATTCGCTTTTTGCAGCGTCTAATTATGGGTTAATAGAATCTGCCGATGACGGAAAAACGTGGCATGGATTTCGTACGCCGGTGCCACCGCTCACTATTACGGTTGGCGCGGTTGCAGCGCATCCAAATTTTGAAGAAGTATTTTGGTTTTCTGTTGGAAATCAAATTTTTCGCACTGATGATGGGGGCATATCTTGGCGGGGAACAATTCTCCCTACCGCCAAGATAATTTCTATGGTACAAGTAAGTACAGTAAACCCAAAAATAATATATGCAGGAACTCATAAATAACGCAAAAAAAGAATTTGAAAATATTCTTGCGCATGTTGCCCGAGAAATTTCAACATTACATGTATCACGCGCAACACCAGCTTTGGTGGAAGACATTGTGATTAGTGTGTATGGCCAAAAAATGCCTCTCAATCAAGTGGCTTCACTCTCGGCCCCTGACGCGCGAACTATTATTGTGCAACCATGGGATACATCAATTCTCGCCGAGGTTCAGAGGGGAATCGCCGAAAGTCATATTGGTTTTTCATCTTCAGTTGAAGAAAAGTTTGTTCGGCTCACGATGCCACAACTCTCCGAGGAGCGAAGACGTGAAATTATTAAACATCTTGGCAAAAAAATTGAAGAAGCGCGTATTTCAATTCGTCGTGTGCGCGACCATGTACAGAAATCGGTAGAGGAGAGTGAGCGGGCGAAAGAAATATCAGAAGACCAAAAATTTCGCTCAAAAGATGCTCTTCAAAAATTGGTTGATGAGTATAACCGAAAGATCGCTGATATCGAAGATAAAAAAATTCGAGATATTGAAGGAAATTAATATACACGTATGATGTTTCTTGAGGTCGCTATTGTTTTTATAGTGTTAATTCTTTTACTGGTGGCGTCGCACGAGCTTGGCCATTTTTTGACTGCAAAATGGTTTGGTGTGCGTGTTGATGAGTTTGGGCTGGGGATCCCTCCTAAAATTTTTGGGTATCAGTGGGGTGAGACGCTCTATTCACTCAATCTTCTGCCTGTTGGGGGTTTTGTACGTATTTTTGGTGAAGAAGAAGATGTTGCAGACCCGCGCAGTTTTTCTTCGAAAAGTTTTTTGGTGCGCTCAACAATTGTGGCTGCGGGTGTAATTGCAAACGTTGTTGTCGCTTTCTTGATTTTTACGACACTGGCATGGCTTGGTACATCAGAAGCTGGTGTGCAGATACAAGATATTGCTGGTGGTTCTCCTGCCGCGGTTGCAGGTCTCAAGGCAGGCGATTTTATTATTGGCATTGGGGATGACAATGCAATGCCAAATAGCGTAGATGAGGTGCACGCCGGGATTGAAGCGCATCGAGGAGTAAATACTGCATTTCGTATTCAAAGAGGTCAAGAACAATTAACTCTACACATTACACCACGAAAAAATATCCCAGAAGGGCAGGGGGCGCTTGGCATTGTAATTAGTGAGGTCGGATTTTTACCCGTTGTTTGGTATAAGGCGCCGTGGGCAGGTCTTAAGATGACATATTTTGGACTCAAGGCACTTGTTGTAGGTCTCATTGGATTTTTTGCTCAACTTTTTTCTTCGGGCACTGCACCAGGTGAGGTGATCGGCCCTGTTGGTATTGCGTTTATTGCTCGGCAATCATTCTCTGTTGGTATTGGCACTTTTTTACAGCTTCTTGCGTTTCTTTCACTCAACCTTGCGATAATCAATATTTTACCAATTCCGGCGCTTGATGGTGGTCGCATTTTCTTTTTTGTCATTGAGAAACTGACGGGGCGGCCGATTCCTGCGCGTGTTTCAAGCGCTATTCATTCGGTATTCTTTTTATTACTTCTCATATTTTTCATTTGGGTAACAAGCCGCGACATTCTCAACTATAAGCAATACCTGAAATTATTTCGGATAGGGTAGAGCGCTCCCAAACTGTTAAAGTATTACCCGGGACTATTGACAAGTATTATTTAATATAGTACAATCAAAAGCAGCTGTTCTAACCCACAAAAAGGAGGGCGTCACAAATGTGCGGTGCATTCACTCCCTGTGATAGTCGCTGTGAAGGAATGGAGCCACATATGCATTGTCATTACTGCAGTTTCCCCTTGTCTTGTGAAGGCAGGTGGCATGAAGAGATTGACTTCAATGGACGGAAGCTGCCTATTTCTGAGGCGCTTTGGCGATGCACTAACCCAGAATGCAACAAGACAGAGCTTGTCACGGGCATGATGCGTGAAGCTCCACTTGGATGTGACTGTTCTACCTATTTTGCTGACTAGGTAGCGGCAAGCGATACAAGTCAGCTCAAAAACAATACAACCTCTTCGCGGGGGTTGTTTTCGTTATGCGAGAATTAATTGTTTACCAAGGGTCGCCCTTGGTGGTTGAAGTACTTGAAACTGTTTCGGATAGGGTAGCGGCTTTTCAAGGACGGTTCTAGAAAGCTTGCATTATTTACTATTTTATGGTATAGTCTTTTTGGATTTAAAAACTCTCAAAATACTCTTCAAGGAGGGGACGATGGAAAGAGTCGGTAAGTATTTCTGGTCTTCTGTGATCATTATATTTTGTCTGCTCGCGTTGTGGATTTGGTACCATCCACAGTCTTCTGAACAGCTTGCGGTACAGGAACAGCAACGACAGATCCAGTTGCATACAATATCCAAGAAGCAAGGAAAGATGTTCGCTGATTCAATCATTCACTTTCGAGACGCACAGGGCATCTGCTACTCGGCACTTTTGATAGGGGCGGGTCTCTATCAAGATAATGTTCAAGGGTTCGTGCGCATTCCATGTTCTCGGATGCCAAAAGAAACTCTTGCGGAAGGAGGTAGTTAGTATAGACGTCAGGCCAGCAGAAAATCTGAAGAAATTCAGAGAGTACTGCTGGCCGTTTTCTTTTTGTAAGGTATTTTCATTTTGCTTTTGAGGTGCTAGTATATCTCCATGTTGCAGTCAAAATTGTTCTCGCGGACACTAAGGGAAGCTCCGAAAGACGATGTAAGTCGTAATGCCGAGCTCTTGATTCGTGGTGGTTTTGTCGATAAATTGATTGCTGGTGTGTGGACTTTTTTGCCGTTAGGCTGGCGGGTACTCGAGCGAGTAAACGCTGTTATTCGTGAAGAGATGGAACATATTGGTGGCGTGGAATTGCACATGCCAAGCCTTCAACCACGCGAAATATGGGAGACGACTGACCGTTGGAAAGTTGAAGAAATGTACAAACTCAAAGATAGAGGTGGCCGCGATCTTGGCCTCGGGTGGACGCATGAAGAAATAATTACAAAAGTGGCAATGCCATTTATTACGTCGTATCGCGATTTGCCCCAATATGTTTTTCAAATACAAACAAAGTTTCGCGATGAGCCACGCGCAAAGTCAGGCATTATTCGTGGGCGCGAATTTTTGATGAAAGATTTGTATAGCTTCCATACAACACCCGAAGATCTTGATTCGTTTTATCAAATAGCCACGGAAGCGTATCGAACAATTTTTAAACGCTTAGGGCTTGAGGCATATTGTGTAGAGGCGTCCGGAGGCGCTTTTACAAAAGAATTTTCACATGAATTTCAAGTATTGTCGGATGCTGGTGAAGATGAGATCGTGTATTGTACTAAATGTTTGTTTGCACGAAACAAAGAAATAATTGCAGATTTTAAAACCTGTCCCAATTGCCAGGGGCCACTTGCGATGGGTAAGAGTATTGAAGTGGGTAATATTTTTAAACTTGGCACGAAGTTTTCAGAAGCATTCGGGCTGTTTTATCAAGACGAAAAAGGCGAAAAAAGGCCTGTCGTTATGGGCTCGTATGGCATTGGCCCGGGAAGGCTTGTAGGAACGCTCGTGGAGACACATTCAGATGAGCGCGGTATTGTATGGCCTGAAATTGTAGCTCCATTTCGTGTCCATGTTTTAGCACTCTCCCCGAAAGTGAAAGAAAACGCTTTGGAAATATATCAAGAACTTCTTAAAAAAGGAGTAGATGTTTTATTTGATGACCGCGAAGATAAGACTCCAGGTGAGCGATTTAGTGACGCCGATCTTATCGGTATCCCGTGGCGCGTTGTGGTTAGTGAGAAGACGGTAAAAGAAGAAAAAATAGAAGTCAAAAAACGTTTTGAGGCTGATGCAACTCGCATGAATCTTCAAGAATTCTTAAAAATTGTATGTTAGGTAAGTATTTCCCTTTTTTAATCGGACGGACTGATATCGGCATTGATCTTGGTACTGCAAATACTCTCGTGTATGTAAGTGGGCGGGGGATTGTTATTAATGAGCCATCAGTTATAGCGGTCAATCAAAAGACGGGGCATGTGGTTGCGGTTGGTACTGAGGCAAAACGTATGGTTGGTCGAACGCCAAGCCATATTGTTGCGAACAGGCCACTTGTAGACGGTGTTATTTCAGATTTTGAAGTAACTGAAGAAATGCTTCGATATTTTATTAAACGCGCAGGTGGCAAACGCACGTCATTATTTAGCCGGCCACGTGTGGTAGTAGGTATTCCGTCTGGCATTACCGAGGTTGAGCGACGTGCGGTAAAAGATGCTACACTTTCTGCGGGCGCTTCAGAAGTATATCTTGTTGAAGAGCCAATGGCTGCAGCAATTGGCGTTCGGTTAGAAATTCAGGATCCTATTGGTAATATGATCGTCGATATTGGCGGTGGCACGAGTGACATCGCGGTAGTCTCACTTGGTGGGATTGTTGCGTCAAAAAATTTGCGTGTTGCAGGTGATCGCCTGAATAATGACATTATTCAATATGCGCGAGATGAATTTAAGCTATTGCTTGGCGAACGAACTGCAGAGGATTTAAAAATCGCGATTGGGTCAGTACTGCCTCAAGATGTGCCGCTAGAGGCGACCATGCGTGGGCGGGATTTGGTCACGGGGCTTCCTCGTGAAGTATTAGTGACTGATTCTGATATTCGTGAGGCAATGCGTAATTCTGTAGCTATACTCATCAAAGCTATTCGCGAGACAATTGAGATGACTCCTCCCGAACTTGTCGCAGACATTATCCATCGGGGTATTGTTCTTGTGGGAGGCGGGTCTCTCACTCGGGGTCTTGATACGCTCATTGAGCGCGAAACACGCATTCCGGTGCGTGTTGCGGAAGATCCTTTGACTGCAGTGGTGCGTGGTACGGGTATTATTCTTGAGGATATCGATAAGCTCCGAGAGATCTTGTTAGAGGTGGAATATGAGACGGCGATCAATTAGGGTTCGATACGTTTTTTTTGGTGCGATCTCTTTATTTTTTGTTTTAGCTTTTTTTACGCACATACTTATTCCTCTCGAGCGATTTACGTTGACGGTTGCTAACTCTTTTGTATTTTCAAATTTTCAAGCGATTGAAAACTTAGGGAAGCCACAAAATATACTTTTGAATCCAGCAGCTATTCGTGTTGTTGCAAAGCGTTCTGATGAATTTCAAGATATGTTTTTGATTAATACAAGCGCGCCCGTTGGCGCCAAAGTGCTTTCAGGAGACGTACTTGTGGGTATCGTGGTAGAACAAAGTATAGACGTAAGCAAAGTGCAAGCGGTTACATCGCCATTCTTTAAAATTAATGGCGTGCTTTCTAGATCAGGGATCCCGCTTGAGCTTACGGGTCAGGGAGCTTCTTTGTTGGAGGCACGTGTGCCTCGTGGAAGTGATGTTCAAAAAGGAGATGTGATTTACCATGATGAAGGGGATGCTCTTTCTCTTGGCGTAGTTTCGCGAATTATCGATGTAGTATCAGATCCTTTTTTAGTTCTCATGGTTTCTAGTTCTGTAAATTTAACGACAATACAGCATGTTGAGCTTCTTGTTCGATAAGATCTATGGTTGTTGATATTTATATTATTGTGCTGTTTTTTTTAGTACTTTTCCGTTATCAAACATGGTTTTTTTGGCTGTTGGCATGTGTAGGTTTTCTTGTTTTAGAGATTTATTCATTGTTGCCGTTTGGGTTTAATGGTAGTGCATTAGTGCTTGGGTTATTTACTGTTCGTATTGCAAGTGATTTATTTGACGCCTCGTCAGTGAGCGCGTGGGTACTTGCGTTTACGCTTGGTATTATAACGTATAGTGTAAGCCTTGTTGGTATGTATTATGTTGTTATACGGGTTGATATATCTGAGTTATTTTTGCGAGGGGGTCTTTTCTTGAGTCATCAATTTCTTTTGGCGTTATTTACTGGGATCACTCTCTATGGTTTACGTTTTTCGATAAAATTATTTTCATATGCGTTTTTGGAAGAGAAATTCACATTTTGAAGATTTTTCGCTTACTCCTGACGAAATATTTTTGGATTCAGAAAATATTCCAGGTTTTTCTCGCGAAAGATTTGAAGGTATAATCGAGCGGCCTATTAGCAGTGGGGCAATATATTCTTTTGCGGCACTTCTTTTTCTTTTTGGCGGGCTTTTATTTGGTAGAACTCTCTGGCTTCAGGTTGTGCGAGGAAATGAATTAGAAAGTCGCGCTGTAAATAATTATATTCAGAAAACGTATATTGAACCGCCTCGCGGTCTTATCTACGACCGCAAAGGTCGTGCTCTTGTGACGAATGAAGTATCAGTCGACGAAAAACAAGAAACAACCTATTGGCGAAGCGTTCGCCATCCATTTGCGTATAGTCATATTCTTGGTTTTGTAAGTGCGCTTACTGCGGAGGACATAAAAAAGAGTTCGCAAAGCATTGGTATAAGTGAGAAAGGTAAAACAGGCCTCGAAGAGCGCTACGATGATCGACTGCGAGGTGTTCCTGGTGAGCGCAATGAAGAGCTTAATGCTTCTGGCAAAATATTATCTCGCGGTGTTATTAAGCCGTCACAAGCGGGAGAAAATATTACTACAACACTCAATGCAGATCTTCAAGAAGAACTATGGTCAAATATCGATCGAGTGGTGTTAGAGCGAGGATTCCATGGTGGTGCGGGTATTATTTTTTCTGTTTCTGATGGATCGATTCTTGCCATTGTGAGTGACCCTAGTTTTGATCTCAATCTATTTTCAAAAGGATTAGATGCGGCATCCGCGAAAGAGCTTTTTTCGAATTCTCGCGCACCATTGTTTAATCGTGCGGTTGCAGGAACGTACGCCCCCGGGTCAATTATAAAACCTTTTATCGCCTTAGCGGCGCTCGACGAGCATATTATTTCTCCTAACAGGCAAATATATAGTTCTGGATCTATTTCGATACCCGATCCGTTTCAAAAAGGGAAAGAAAGTATATTTCTCGATTGGAAGGCTCATGGATTTGTTGATATGCGCCGCGCTATTGCGGTCTCGAGCGATGTCTACTTTTATACCATAGGAGGCGGCTTTGGGGATATGAGTGGGCTTGGAATTTTAAAAATAAAATCATGGCTCTCTCGTTTTGGTTTTGATACTTCAACTGGCATTAACCTCCCAGGTGAAAAAAGTGGTTTTTTGCCTGATCCAGAATCTAAAAAGAAGTCTCATCCTGAAAATCCAATATGGCGCATTGGTGACACGTATCATGCGAGTATCGGTCAGGGTGACACGTTAGTCACTGTCGTAGAAGTTATGCGCGGTCTTGGAATTCTTGCAAATAGTGGAAAAAAATTCACCCCATATCTTGTAAAAGGAGAGGCCCAGCCTCTAACTGACGGCGTATCTTTAAATCCTGAATATTATCAAATTATAAAGGAGGGGATGCGTCAGTCGGCTGATATTGGCGGTACTGCGGCTGCGGTAGCCTGGGTGCCAGAAGGGTATGCAGCAAAGACCGGTACTGCAGAAATAGGTAATAAAGACAGGGTTAATTCATGGTTTATAGGGTATACTCCGTATGAAAAACCTAAAATTGGGGTTGTAATACTTATGGAATCAGGACCACGCGCAAATCTTGTGGGGGCAAGTTCTGTCGCTTCAGATATAACTCGCTGGATTATTGACCATGGTGGGATAGACGCACTTTTGAATTGACATCAATACAGAAGTTGACTACAATACAATTTCATACACGTATGGATACAAAAACACAAACTATGAATGATGACAAAGTATACCTTTCGAAAGAAGGTTTTGACGAGTTGCGCGAAAAATTAAATGACCTTAAAACAAAGCGTCGTATTGAAATCGCACAGCACTTAGAATTTGCAAAAAGCTTAGGAGATTTATCTGAAAACGCCGAATATGCGGAGGCAAAAGATGAACAAATGGTAAATGAATCCGAGATTCTTAAATTGGAAGACCTTATGGCACGCGCTGAAGTTATTTCTCATACGATGACCCCAGAGGTGCGAATTGGGTCAACGGTGTTTTTTGAGCGTAAAGGCGCGCGTCAACAATTTGTGATTGTTAGTAAAGAAGAGGCAGATCCACTCAAGGGGAAAATATCACACGAATCACCGTTGGGAAAAGCATTCTTAGGACGTAAGAAAAATGAAAAAATTCTCGTTTCAACTCCAAAGGGACAGCAGGAATATCATATTATTGATGTAGGTTAAAATAATTCATGAGTTCGCTCGGAGAAATCCAAGACGCTCGATTTAAAAAGTTAGCATTGCTTATAGATCACTTTGGTGATGTATTTCCAGCGCATTCTGTTCGTACGCATACAGTTCGTGAAGCTAAAAGTAAATTTGCCATACTTCTTCGTACGAAAAAAGCATTTACAGTTGCAGGCCGTGTACGTGCGTTACGTCCACATGGGGGGTCAGTATTTTTTGATATCGAAGAAAGTGGAGAAATCTTTCAAGCCTTTTTGCGTAAAGAAGATATTGATGAAAAAGTTTTCAATCTTTTTATTGACGCAGTTGATGTGGGGGATTTTATTGAGGCGACTGGGCATGCGTATGTAACAAAGCGTAAAGAGCAATCAATACTGGTATCACGATGGCGACCACTTACAAAATCGCTTCGTCCATTACCAGAGAAGTGGCATGGCCTTCAGGGTGTCGAAGAACGATATCGTCACCGTGCTCTTGATCTTTTGTCAAACAAAGAGACTCGCGAAATATTTGCAACGCGCGCAAAGCTCGTTACTGCGGTACGAGCGTATCTTGATGCCCTCGATTTTCTTGAAGTGGAAACACCAATGTTGCAGCCAATTCCAGGAGGAACTACTGCGCGCCCGTTTAAAACTCACCATAATGCATTAGATATTGATTTATTTTTACGAATTGCCCCAGAACTCTATTTGAAGCGATTACTCGTTGGTGGGTATTCAAAAGTGTATGAGCTTGCTCGCAATTTTAGAAATGAAGGCATTGATGTGACTCATAACCCCGAGTTTACGATGCTCGAGGCATATACGGCGTACATGGATTATGAGGGATTGATGAAATTTATGGAGGTGATGATAAAGTCGCTTGTACGGTCTGTCACAAAGAAAAAATCTCTTGAATACCAGGGTAAAACTATTGATTTTTCAAAGCCTTTCAAAAGCCTTACGTTTTATGATGCAATTGGGCAATATGCATTGTTGCCAGGGATAGAAAAAATGAAATATGATGAACTTGTTATTGTGGCAAAGCGTTTTGGTATTAGCGTGCATAGCAATTCGACAGCAGAAGCGCTTATGGAAGATATTTTTCGTAAGGCAGTGCGACCACATTTAGTACAACCAACATTTATTATCAATCATCCGGTATCTTTATTGCCACTCGCAAAGAAGTCGGCAAAAAATCCTCACACGGTTGAAAGCTTTCAGTTGTACATTGGCGGTCTAGAACTCGTGAAGGGATTTTCAGAGCTTAATGATCCCATGGATCAGAAAAAACGATTTGAAGAACAAGAAGAGCTTC
>JBBTUF010000061.1:0-2542 GCA_038063855.1 Patescibacteria group bacterium | reverse complement strand
CCATCCCAGACCACTTCTTGGACTGACGCGTCGAATTCATGAGAATAATTCCCACAAACCCAAGCCATGCGCACAGACCAATAACCCACGCTGGATTGGTGATCGGGAAACCTTTGGCCAGTGCCAGATATCTGACCACGCTTCCAAATTCAATGGTGGTCATTACAACCTGCACCAGCAACCACAGAACGCCACAAGCCAGGCAGACAATAAGTGAATACGATTCGCTATTGGTGATTACTCCTGGTTTTTTCGAGTCAAACAGCATCCCAACCAGAAAAGCGAACGTACCCACTGTTGCGAAGAAAACGCTGAAACCTACGTACCATTCCACGGTGATTGCTTTCCTTTCTTAGTCCCGTTATTCAGGACGATCTGAAAATAACAAATAGTTATTTCCACAGCATCCTGAACAACACATTTCGCAGTAAAGTTGTCAAAGAACTTAGATACCAAGATTTGGACATCCAGAATAGTAAGTGCTTTTCCTAATATCTTTATATCCTAGTCTCCCAATATCCAAGGCGCATCATATCATGCTTTAAGCTTAGAATCAAAATCCGTAAGAGGATAGTGGGGAATTACCGATGCGGGTTCGGCGAAGTTGATAGAGGATTGAATCGCACTGCAGGCTTCCTGGGATGGTTGAAAAAGCTCCCCGAATCCCAAGCGACTTTAATATATCGACTCCGTCAATCGTTCCATACGGATACGTAAATATATCTGTTACTTGTCCTGTGTTGTTTTGTATTTGTTGCTGGGCAGTCTGTACTTCATATCTTATTTTCTCACCGTTACCTTTTCCAAGCGAATAATGCGACCACGTGTGATTGGTTATCTGCCATCTGCCGCTTCCCGCCATTTGCTGGATTTGATCCCACGAAAGATAATCAGCTCCTCCCGCAAGACCTGTTGCAAGCATGAGGTGAGCTGTTAGGTTATATTTTTGAATAATCGGATGAGCGTATTCAAAATTATCCCTATACCCATCGTCAAACGTAAGAACAATACTATTTTTCGCAAGAGCAGTCTTATACAGCAATGCATCCACCAGTTGATCCGCTGAAATAGTCGTATATTTTGACGCGACGTATGCCATTTGCTGATCAAAAACCCCACTGTCGACTGATAAAGCAGTTTGCTTTTTCTCGATTGCCATTTTTTGTGGTTGAATGTGATGGTACATAAGCACAGGAACATACAGACAATATCCAGGAATTGGCGTGGGTGAAGGAGTTGGGCTTGGGGTCGGAGTCAACGTAGGAAATGGTGGAGTAGTAGGAAACACGGCAAAATACGCAGTTTTTGTGTATTGTTTTTCAGAGAATAATAAAGAAGCAAAGAAACTCACAAGCGCAAAAAAAATCACTACGATAAACTTAAACATCACCCATCCACGAATATTTTTATTCTTCTTTTTGTTTGTTTTCTTCATAAGTACTTTCTCACTGTATGGAAAAAATAAAATCTTGTCAAGACAAATTGTAATCTTGATTACTTGACATCATCACTTCTTTGTGAACACAATGAAAAGAGAAATGAAAGGAGGTGATTACATGAAACCACTTCACATGGTAATGGTTATTTTGGTAACTGTAGGAGCAGTTAATTGGGGACTCGTCGGTGTTGCGCAGTATAATTTTGTTGAATCTCTTTTCGGTGCAGGATCAACTCTCACAAATCTCATATACATCCTGGTCGGCGTATCTGGTATTTGGCTTTTTGTCCAACACAAAACAGAATGCAAGTCCTGTTAACAATAAGGGCTGTATTTATTTTACAACTTCACTTTTTAATATAGGTGAAGTTGTGTTTTGAGAATCAGACGTGCCATTTGGCAAATATGCCGGTGGAAAGAAGTCTTTTTCTACTCTTTTCTTCTATCGCAAGTTCTCCATATTCTACTTTTCCACCCAAACTATTAAATTGATCTTCGAATAAATTCCCAAGCATAATAGCTGATGAAGATATCGCGTATGCGTTGGCTATAACAAAAAGCGGGGCAGGAGAAAGAACTTCTTTGCATGCTGATAAAAGCTTTGGAAAACTTCGCGAAAAATCCCATATCTCTTTGTTTGGTCCGTGTCCATACACGGGCGGATCCATGATAATGCCGTCATATCTCACTCCTCGCCGTATTTCTCTGCTCACGAACGTAAGCGCGTCGTCCACAATCCATCTGATAGACGTATCCGAAAAACCGCAGAGCGCTTGATTTTCTTTGGCCCACGCAATTGCCGAACGCGACGCGTCAACATGAGTAACCCGCGCGCCAGCTTTCACTGCTGCCAAAGACGCTGCGCCGGTGTATCCAAAAAGATTGAGTATGTGAGGCTGTTTCTCGCTCGCATTTGAAATACGAGAAGTGATCCAATCCCAATGCAAATGTTGCTCGGGAAAAAGCCCGGTGTGCTTGAAAGCGGTTGGCTTGATTAAAAATTTAAGACCAGACATTTCTATAATCCACTCCTTTGGAATACCGTCCTTCATGCGCCATTTGGCATTATCACCTTCACGCACAAAAGAAGCATTGGCTTTCTCT
>JBBTUF010000060.1:0-14792 GCA_038063855.1 Patescibacteria group bacterium | reverse complement strand
ATGCCGGCAGGAGGAGCCGCGTGGGACAACGCAAAGAAATATATCGAAGAAGGCCATCACGGTGGCAAAAAATCGCCAGCGCATCAAGCAGCAGTAACTGGC
Organism: Patescibacteria group bacterium; assembly: GCA_038063855.1. Classification (GTDB taxonomy): domain Bacteria; phylum Patescibacteriota; class Minisyncoccia; order Ryanbacterales; family GWA2-47-10b; genus JBBTUF01. The sequence goes on along the minus strand of JBBTUF010000060.1, from coordinate 14,690 downwards.
GACACCGTTGGCGACCCATACAAAGATACTGCCGGCCCTGCCATAAACCCAATGATCAAAGTAGTAAATATTGTTGCGCTCTTGATTGTTGGGCTTCTCGGATAGAAAGATTAAAAGAGCGCAAAAAACAGCCATTTTAAATGGCTGTTTTTTGCCTTGCATTAAAAAATTACCCTATTTAAAATGAGAATATGAGTCAAAACCAAATTCAAAAAAATACTTTAGGAGATATATTTTTTAGTACCCGAATAAGTATCCCTTTTGGCAAAATCGCACGTACAATCGTATTTTTTGCAACCCCTTTCATTTTTATATACTATTCTGCAATTGACCCATCTTTTAAAAACATCTACGCCGGATTAATAATATCTGGCCCTCTTGGTGCTATTATTGCTTATCTATTATGGTGGAGATACCGCGAAGGTAATGAGAGAATTTATCAACGTTGGGGTGAAATATCAATCTTTATTTTAGGAGCAACTTTAATGGCACTCCTTTAAAATTTTAAAGCAGTAAATATTTTCGCTCTACTCGTCGTCGGGCTTCTTGGTTAAGAAATAAAATCGTACGTAAAACAAATGCCCCTGCTAATTATTAGCTAGGGGCATTTTGCGACCGTGTGGGATCGCCTCTTACACCAATCGACTCAAGCCGAACAAGAAAACAAAGGCGATGGCACAGTACGCCAGCATGAATCTCGTGGGATATGGCTCTTGAGCGAGGCGCATTCCCACGAGTCCAACGATGAGCAGTACCAAGCAAAAAATCCACATACCTTCCTCCAGTCTCGGCCTGCATACTCGCAGGGTAGCTTCGTTCGTGTTTGAATTATAAAGAACTACTCCCGCCAAAAAAATCTTTTTCAAAAAATTACTTTGGTGAAAGGGCGAGCAAACTTCTGCTCGCCCTGATGTTGCGGGTTACGACCCTTTCCGGCGAAGAGCCTCTCGTACGGCGGCCTCGATTTCGTGCCGCTCGTAGTTGAGATCCTCCACCTTACCCACGCGCGATTCACGAATGAAACCCGTGAACCGGCCACCTGCGACGGTGGCAATAAGTGGCTTGCGCGAATTGCATGCGCAATATGACCACTCATCATAGGCAAGGTACTCACCGTCCGCGAGTTTGACGGGGAACTCGTCGCCTGGCCGGAACGTCCGAAAGCAGTCGCCGGAATCTGGTTCTCCGACAAACCACTTTATTTGGACATCTCCGGAGTCAGCGCCGATCTCCTCACCACACTCAGAGCATGACCCCTTCAGATAGTCGTATACACCCATCGGACTCCTCCTTGGTCGCCTAGGGCAACCGGTTAGCGACCTCGCGAAATGCGAGGCGGTACTGCTTGGCGTAGAACAATTTTTGAAGAAAAAAATAGTAAATTGATCCTGCCAAACATAGGAGGAACCGCAAAAAAGCAATATTTATAACAAAGTACACATTCAAATTTCCGATAAAAATATACCACAACTACTAAAAAGTTGCAAGAGCAAGCCCGGAAGCGCTTTACAGGGGCTCATTTTTCATATATAATTCGTGAAATGAACGCGACTATTAAAAAACTTCCTGAATCGAAGATTGAGATATTAGGCGAAGTCGAGGCCGCCGTTTTTGATGAGTATATAAAAAAGGCGACGCAGAAATTTGTGGCAAACGCCGAAATAGACGGCTTTCGAAAGGGCAAGGCACCTGAGAATCTTGTTGTTCAACGTGTGGGTGATGATAAAATCTTACATGAAGCCGCCGAGCTTGCCCTCCAAACCGAGTGGCCACGCGTTCTTAAAGAAAATACTATCGAGGCTATTGGCCCTGCAGAATTTCATATTTTAAAAATGGCGCGTGGCAACGCGCTCGCTTGGAAAGCTATTGTGGCGGTCTTACCAGAAATAATTCTTCCCGACTATAAAGCAATCGCGGCACGCGTTAACGCTAAAAAATCAACTGTACCCGTTGAAATAACCGACAAAGAAGTTGACGATACTATTACCTATATTCATCGTTCACGAAATAAAGATAAAGAACCCACCGTGCCAATCGATGACACGTTTGCACAATCGCTCGGAAACTTTGCCACACTTACCGCATTAAAAGAAAATATACGTGACGGCATTCGACTTGAACGCGAGGCAAAACAAATTGAAGAACACAAAAATAATATTATTTCCGAAATCGCCACGGCAGCAAAAGTCGAAATCCCCACAGTGATGATCGAGGGGGAACGCCAAAAAATGCTTCGTGAACTTCAAGCAAGTATTACCGATATGGGCCTCGAGTGGAGCGCATACTTAGCGCACATGAAAACCACCGAAGAAGACATCATGAAAGGCTGGCAAGCTGATGCAGAACGCCGCGCGCGCATTGGCATGACGCTCCATGCAATCGCCAAACAAGAAAAAATTGAACCAACCATTGAAGACGTAAACGAAAAGCTTGACCGCATGCTCACTCATTACTCCGAAGAAGAAATTAAAAAGATTGACCAACGCTCAGCGAGAGATTATGCTGTAAGTATAGTAGGCAATGAAAAGGTTCTCTCATTTTTAGAAACCCAGAAATAAAATAAAGAATAAAAAACTATGTTAATCCCAACAGTAATAGAAAAATCAGGCTATGGTGAGCGCGCGTACGATATTTACTCACGACTTTTAAAAGACCGTATCGTATTCTTGGGTGGCCCAATCAACGACCAAGTCGCGAACGCGATTATCGCTCAGTTTTTATTTCTTGAACTCCAAAACCCAAAAGAAGATATAAGCTTCTATATTAACTCGCCGGGTGGGTCAGTGACAGCAACGCTTGCGATTTATGACACCATGCAACATATCAAGCCTGATGTTGCGACTATTTGTGTGGGAGTCGCCGCGTCAGGTGGTGCAATTTTGCTTGCATCGGGGGCAAAAAACAAACGCTACGCGCTTCCCAATTCTGAAATTATGATCCACCAAGTACTAGGCGCGGCTGAAGGGCAAGCAATTGAAATCGAAATCACCGCTCGTCATATATTAAAAATCAAAGACAAACTAAATAAAATTCTCGGCAAACACACCGGTCAAACCTACGAAAAGATCGAAAAAGATACCGATCGCGACTTCTTTATGGAAGCCGAGGAAGCCAAAAAATACGGCCTCATCGACGAGGTCATAAAGCAGAAGAAATAAGGCTTTTTATCTCAAAAAGTTATCCACATTGACAGGTGAACGCTCGTTCACCTATTATTGTTTTATGGACGAAGCACATCAAAACAAGATAACAAACTTTTACCACCAGCATAAACGGATGCCGAGTTATGCTGAAATTATGAAACTCGTAGGCTTCAAATCAAAAAATGCTGTGTCAAAGCTTATTGATCGACTCGAACATAATGGCTACGTCGAAAGAGATTCTAGCGGCAAACTTATCCCTCGAAATATTTTTGGAGAAATAAAAAAATTAGGTGTAGTAGAAGCAGGCTTCCCTACTCTCGCTGAAGAAGATACTTCTGATTCTATAAGTCTCGATCAACTTCTTATAAAAAACAAAGACTCGACCTATATGCTTACCGTGAAAGGCGACTCGATGATTGACGCGGGAATCCACGATGGTGACATGGTAATCGCCGAACGAAATAACAACCCAAACCCTGGCGACATTGTCATTGCAGAAGTAGATGGCGGATGGACCATGAAATATTTTCGAAGATCAGGAAACCGTATATATCTTGATCCTGCAAATAAAAATTTTGACTCAATAATTCCAAAGGAAGAACTTAAAATAGAAGCAATCGTAAAAGCCGTTATTAGAACATATAAATAATTTTTATGAGCACAAGTCAATATAAAAATGTGATACTCACCGAGCTTGAAAAACTCAACGATCGAATTGATTTAAAAATTCTTCGCGGAAAATCATACCACACTGAAGCCCGTAGACATAAGTCTCTTCTAACACAACTCAATCAAATAGAGCGCGTTACAAAACGCGCTCCAGTACGATTTTTCTCTTTTTTTCTTTAAACAAGAAGTCTTGGCAATAAGTTAATTCCCGTCATCTCTGATGGCACCGCAAGACCCATAAGATCCAGCACTGTTGAGCCTACATCCGAAAGAACCCCCTCGACCTGCCCCATACGTTCATCAATTTCTTCTTGCGTTCGCGCCTCGGTTCTACGAAATTGATTCGACACCAAATAGAACGGCACCGGATTTGACGAGTGTTTTGTACGAGGCTCACCGGTAATACGATAGCGTTTTTCCTCCGCATTACCATGGTCAGCTGTTATCACAAGAATACCTCCAAGCTCTTCAACCTTTTGTTTTATCTTCGCAAGGCATCCATCGATCACCTCAATTGCCTTAACTGTAGCTTCAAAATTACCAGTATGCCCAACCATATCGGAGTTTGCGAAGTTAATAAGTATAAAATCATAATTACCAAGCTCAGTAAGCACTGTCTCGGTGATCTCTGGCGCTGACATTTCAGGTTTTTGGTCAAATGGTACCCTATATGACGATATCAACTTACGATCCTCGGCAGGATAAGGTTTTTCTTTTCCTCCATTAAAAAAATATGTTACGTGAGCATATTTTTCAGTTTCGGCGATATGTAATTGTTTTTTCCCAGCATACGAGATAACACGTGATAGTGGCCACTCGATATCAAGTGGGGGGAACGCTATATGTGCTGGTAATCCTTGTTCGTATTCTGTCATAGTCACAAAAAAAAGATTTGGAACATACAACCTTTCAAACTTATTGAAATTTTGTTCTAAAAATGAATGAGCAATCTGCCGTTCGCTATCTTCACGAAAGTTGAAAAAAATAACCGCATCCCCTTCTTTCATTCTTCCTTGCGGTTCATTTTTTTCATTCACACGCCATGCGGGAACCAAAAATTCATCTGTAACACCTACGGCATACGAAGTATCAATATACTTTTTAGGATTATCGAACGTTGCCCCCTTCTTCCCTACCAAACAATCGTACGCCTGAGCAGTAAGCGGCCAATTTTCTTCGCGATCCATTGAGAAATGCCTACCAATAATCGAAGCAATGAATGCATTTGAGTATTCTGACTGCAACCGTTCTTCGAGTTGTGGTAAAAAAGTTTTTAATTCGCGCGCTGGAGAATCGCGCCCATCACCAAAGATATGCAATGCAACATGTTCAATATTTTCACGCTTTCCAAATTCCAACAAAGCATACAAATGATCAACGTATGCGTGCACTGACCCTGTCGAAAACAACCCAACTAAATGGAGCGTTCCTTTGTGTTCTTTTACATGTGCCGCCGCGTCCAAAAATGCTTGATTTTCAAAAAAAGTTCCATCTTGTATTGCAACAATAATACGCGGTAAATGATGATAGAGTACCCGCCCAGCACCCATAGTAAGGTGCCCTACCTCAGAATTACCTTCTTCTCCCCACGGTAAACCAACCGCCAAGCCAGACGCTTGAAGTGTGGTAAAAGGATAAAATGTATTAAGCTCGTCAATGGTCGGCTTCTTTGCTACCTGCAGTGGCGATTCTCCAGGTAATGTATTTACCCCGAACCCATCGAGCACTGCTAGTACAACTGGCTTAAATTGCATATTTTGAATTGTATCATATGTTGACAAAAAGCTTAAAAAAAATTATGATACCCATACGATTTATGCATCTTATGAGCCTAACAATAATCAATTATGGTACTATCAACGCAACTTGTCGTTGCACTTTCGGCGTCATTGGGCGCTGGAGTTGGAGCGGGTTACATGCTCCGCAAAATCATTGCGCAACAACAAAAAAATTCAGCGGAGTTCGAAGTTCAAAAACAACTTCTAGAAGCTAAAACTGAAGCACAAAAAACAATACTCGAAGCGCAAACAAAGGGAACGCAAATCCTTCAAGAAGCAAAAAATGAAGAACGTAAACGCGAAGCAGAAATTCATAAGCTTGAAGAACGAATCGCTCACAAAGAAGAATCTCTCGAAAAAAGATTAAACGAATTTGAAGCAGAAAAACGCGAACTTGGTGGTAAAGTTGAGCGTATTCGTGCCGCACAAGAAAATTTAAAAAAGAAAGAAGAAGAGCATGCACACGAGCTCGAACGCATCGCTGGCATGACCGTAATCGAGGCAAAAGACGCACTCTTCAAAGACATGGAGAAACATCACGAAGGAGACTTTCTTGAACGACTTCATAAATTAGAACTCGCTGGCGAAGAGCGACTCGGGCGAAAAGCGCGTGATATTCTTGCATCAGTCATACAACGAGTTGCAACATCGACTGCGTCAGAAGTAACTACCACCAGTGTTAATATTCCATCGGAAGAATTAAAGGGAAAGATTATCGGCCGTGAAGGTCGCAATATTCGTGCGCTTGAACGCGCCGCTGGCGTCGAAGTCATTGTCGACGATACACCCGGAGCAATTATTATTTCTGGATTTGATCCTGTGCGTCGTCACATTGCCAAAGTAGCTCTCGAAGATTTAATTCTCGACGGCCGTATACAGCCGGTGAAAATTGAAGAAGCGGTTGAAAAAGCAAAATCGCAAGTTGAAAAAATTATGAAAGATGCCGCTGAAGCCGCGGCATATGAGGTAGGTATTTTTGATCTTGACCCTCGGCTTATGTTGCTTTTAGGACGCCTCCGTTTTCGAACAAGCTACGGCCAAAATGTTTTGCAACATTCGATTGAAATGACGCACATGGCAGGCATGCTTGCCTCTGAATTACATGCAGATATTGCAGTTGCAAAAAAAGGCGCGCTTCTTCACGACATTGGAAAAGCTGTTGACCACGAAGTGCAGGGCACTCATGTTGAAATTGGTAGACGAATTTTACAAAAGTTCGGAGTGGACATCGCAGTTATTCAGGCAATGCAATCACACCACGAAGAATATCCGTATGAAACGCTCGAAAGTATTATTGTACAAACCGCTGACGCAATTTCCGCATCACGCCCCGGCGCCAGGCGCGACTCAGTTGAAAACTACCTCAAGCGACTTGAGGATCTCGAAGGAATCGCCAACTCATTTCCTGGCGTTGAAAAATGCTACGCAATTCAAGCAGGTCGTGAAATCCGCATCTTCGTAACTCCTGATAAAATCTCCGACATTGAAGCCAAAAAACTCGCTCGAGCCGTTGCAGACCGCGTAGAACAAGAGCTTAAATACCCCGGCGAAATTAAGGTAAACGTCATACGCGAAACCCGAGTGTTCGAATACGCGCGTTAACCACGTCGCTTGGGCACGCTAAAGACTATTCACACCCGAGCTTGCAAAACATGTTGCAAATAAATGATTTATGTTAGTATTGATATAGAATTTTATCTGAAAGAAAGGTCGAAGAATCAATTAAAAAATAAAATTTTTATATGAACAAAGGCGATCTAATAGAGGCAGTATTCAATAAAATTGGTGGCACCAAAAAAGGCGCTGAAGAAGCAGTCGACACCGTGTTCGATAGCATTACAAAAACTCTTGCAAAGGGTGACGAAGTCGCGATCTCTGGCTTTGGCACATTTCTCAGCAAGAAGCGTCAGGCTCGCACCGCACGTAACCCACGCACGGGAGAAGCCGTACAAGTTCCTGCGATGCAAGTTCCAAAATTTCGCGCAGGAAAAGGTTTGAAGGAAGCCGTGAAATAAATCCTGTCACGAAATAAAAAACTACACTCTGTGTAGTTTTTTATTGAGTGAAAGTTATGAAAGCAAACACTTTCTTAATCGAAAATAAATATAAACCCTGTGAAACCGAGTGCGAAGCGATAACTCATTTGTTTCAAACTTTTCAATTCATGAATTTCTGATAGAATACCGCTACGAGTCAAGAACCAAGAGGGGGAATATGCGGACGTAGTATAGTGGTAGTACGGGTGCCTTCCAAGCACCGGGCGCGAGTTCGATCCTCGCCGTCCGCACAAAATATTTTTATGAAACTAAAAACCCCAACGCGTAAGCGAAGGGGTTTTTAGTTTTTTATTATTCTTTCTCTTGTGGGTAGGTTTCCCAGTATTCAGAAACTCCTGAATCCGGCGGTAGACTTTTAAACATCATTCCATCAGGGAGTGTTTGAGGCTCGCGAATGGTTTGTGGCTTCCCTCTTCCATCTTGTCCATCTTCAGAAGAGAAGATTACATAAAGAATAAAAGTGATAAGCGTAATGATAAATAAAATCCAACCAAGAATACACCAATTGGCACGAAGCCAATCCACAACATTAAATAATCCTGCAAGTAATACATTAGCGAGCGATCGACCGCCAGCTGAGGTCGATGTAGCCGCTACTATCGGGGCGGGAGCGATTGAGATATTTTGTGCGAGATCGGGTTTTTTTACTTTTGGTAAATTGCCAGATGACGCGATTGGAGAATTGGGAGTTGGTTTTAAAGGAACATTAATTACTATAGGAATATTTGTTGTCGACGGTGTTGTTGATGTATGTTGCGGAGGAAGAATTGGAATTGGTGGGCCATTGGCCGCGCCTCCCCCACCTCCTCCACCACCTGTTACTGTTTGGGTCGTGGGAATGATCCCACCACCACCTCCACCGCCAGTCGATGCAGGCACAGTTACAGTAATCACAACTTGATGTGTTGATGTGCCAGTACCATCAGATGCAAAAAAGTTTGCATTATATGTACCGGCGTTTTCGGGCACCCAACTAAATGTAGTTGTTGCAAACGTTGCACCACTAGGCACGTCTTGCCTTTGAGTTACCTCGTCGCCATCAGGATCGGTTACAGTTACTTCAAACGTAACCTGACTTCCGGTTGTACCAGAAATTGAATCGGGCGCAGTAATAATCGGTAAGCGATTATGCGGAAGCGAAACTACAATTTCGAAACTTTTCGTTACTGAATGTGTTTGGTCAGAAACCTGCGCCGTTACATTGATGGGTGTTGAGCTTGCCTGCTCTCGCGTCGGCGTCCAAGAAACAATTCCGGTGCTTGAAGCGATCGTCATGCCTTCGGGTTTTGTGGTAAGAGCAAACTCGAGTGAATCATTCTCTGGATCTGTGGCTTTAAAATCGTACGAGTATGCTTCGGTCGATGTCGCCACAACTGGCGGATTGAAATTTACAAATTCTGGAGGAAGATTTTGAACTGGAGATTCTGCAATACAGGGAGAAAACACAACACCTCCATCAATCGAGAACTCAATCGCCGATTGAACCACATGCCGTTCGGCAAAATAAATATCAATCGTGCTCGTTCCCACCGGCAAATCAATCAACGTAGAACTTCCCACAATTGGGTGAATCCCGCCAAGATCAATTTTTTGTTCACCATTGACATAAAGCCACCCGTCATCGTCTGACGCAAGATGTGCTTCATATGCTCCTGCGTGAGAGGCAACAACACTTCCCTGCCAATGAACCGCAAAATAAAACGGATCACCCTCAAGTCCAGTATTTACGGGGAAGTAATCGTGAGACACATTAAATGTCGAAATGGCATCATTGCGTTTGAATACAAGATATTGATCAGAGAACCAATCAAATTGAAACGGAGTAGTACCTGTTACGACACCTGTAATTTCTGTCTCGATATTTGAATGATTTTTTGGCAAGTTGTAATACGAACCATATAAGCCATTTATATTGCACATAGGCTCTTCGTTTACTACAGCTTCACGAGTAGAAGAAGCAACAACGTCCATTGCTACTTCTAGCGTTAAACCGGTATTCGAAGATTTTTCTTCTTCCGCTGACTCTGATTCATCATTCTTACTTACTTCCGAAGTTGCCTCTTGAATAACCTGCTCAACTTCTTCAGAATGATCTTGATTTACATCAGCATCAGCAAAAGTTGTAATCGGTGAAATAACATACACAAGAGAAAAGAATATTATTGCTAACATTCTTTTCATATTTTTTTAATCTAGTCTAGTAACAACGTAGTAAAATCTTTGCTGGATACATATCTCAATCGAAAAATATGAAATTATTAAAGAGCAGTAGAACGTGCGCATTCTAGCATTTTTTGCTAATTAGTCAATGGTTTTTACTTTCTAAATATAAAAAATCCCCAGGAAGCGCTATCGCTTCCTGGGGTCTGATCTTACTCCTTTCTTTTAGTTTGTCGCCCGCTCGATTACCGAGCCGGTACCGTTACGTGTTGTACGTTTGAGCAGAGTTCCGTACTGCTCTGTACGTCGAGCTCAACTCGAACGTTTTGTGACTCCCAAACTCTTGAGAACGTCCGTGTGAACGCTCCACTGCGAACAATATCTCGACCACTTCCACCATCAAAGAACAGGCGGTTGTTGTCGAATCCGAAGTGGAGAGTTGCCACTGCTGGGCCGCATTGATTCCAGTTCCCGTGAACTGTCACATCGGTCAACGGCGTCCCATCTTGATACAGAAAATTCCGAACAGGATCGATCGTGAGCGACGCCGCCAGAGTTGCGCAATCACACACTGGTGTCGCAGTGACTGTTGGCGTTGGTGTTTTTGTCTTCGTGCATGTCGGCGTCGTAGTCGGCGTTGGTGTTACCATGCCACACTGATAATTCCGATTTTGTGCGAGATACCAATAATCACCAAGGTTCCAGTCATCGGCACCTCCACCCCACTCTCGAAAAGGCCAGCCCATGAAATTCGAGAGACTCGTTCTCCACCAGTTGGTTTGAATTCCTCCTCCTGTTTGAGGATTACAATAGCACTGAACGAAATTTCCGTTCGGAATACTGTAAACATCGTCGTCTCCCAATCGCTGGCCTAGTTCGCCAACAATTTGATGAAACCCCCCATGGTTACTTGCATGGTTCCCTGGAGGCACCAAGTTCTCGCAATACGGAAACGCTGGTGACGTGACCGTAGCTGTCGGTCTCGGTGTGCAAGTTGCAGTTGGAGTACACGTCACTATGGGTGTTGTGGTCTTCGTCGCCGTAGCCGTTGGTGTTGTCGTTGGACATGGAGTTTGAGTTTGCGTCACTGTCGGAATTACTGTGACAGTCGGCACCGGCGTTGAAACCGGAGTTGGAGTCGCTGCGACACAGACTGACGGAGGATATTGCGCCTCCGCACAAGTCTCCTCGTACTCGTTGGAAGAGAAACACCCGTAGGTGAAATCGATACTCGACATCGCACAGCGTACAACATCGTCTGTATCTTGCACTTCCATGACTCCCCCAGGAACCAAGCAAGTTCCGGAGAGACCAATCTTGTCAAGCGAGAAACCCAAACACTTTTCGCCGACCGCTTTCACAAAAGCGGCCTTCTGTTTTTCGACTGCCTTTGTGGCCTCGCTTGTGGAACATTCTTTCTTCCTAAGCAAAGTCCTCTTCCTGCACCCCGCAGCAACCTTCACCTTCGTAGTAAAGATTCCTGCGCCACTGGCGATAGCAATGCGACACGCGCTCATTTTTCTGTCGCCCCCTCCAGTCTTGTTGAACCTATCAAGCGACAGCATGTTGAAGTGAATCGTCGAATCGGCCAGACAGGCCTGGCAAGAAACATAATCGGCACTTGTCACCAAGGCGAAATTACATCCTCCTGCAAAACCCGCACATTGCCCCGATACCCCGATCTCGCTTGCGCGATACGGAGCACAAAACCGAACGACTTTGCTAAGCAACCATGCCTTTCCCTTGGCAATAGCTGCTTTGTATTTTTCGTCGCTGGTACAATCGATGCATTTCCCCACCACCCCACAGACTCGTCCTTTCTCGCACTTGTAGAGTGCGGAAAATTCCTTGGCCGCATACTTAGCAACCGCAACATCAATAGTAGCCCGACACTTCTCGGGCGACGTCTTGATATTTGGACATGGGCCGCCGCCTCCAGCACTGCAATGGCAGCCTTGCGGCGGACACGCTGCCCGCGTAGTGTTGACCGTAAAGCCAACGAAAACTGCAAAAACAAACAAACAAACGATAATTCGCCTCATTGTTCGCTACCTCCTTGTTCTTGTTATGAAATGCCGTTTTTTTAGGCCTTATTGCCTCTTGTCAAACAACAAAAATCTTCGCCATATCATACAATATATTCGTATAAATTGCAAGCCTATTTTTGTGAATTTTTGTCGGAGTGCTGGGAATCGGTTTTCTAGTCAAAAACCCCGCAGAATGCCGTCGTGGCATTCTGTTCAATTCCCTTTTATTAAAATTTGTCGGAGTGCTGGGAATCGAACCCAGTCTACTTGCTCCCAAAGCAAGCGTACTACCGGTATACTACACTCCGAAAATCTCCAGCGGGCATTCTTTCACGTGAAAATTTTATCTACTTGCCTCAAAAATAACATTTTCAATGTGCTTTATTGTAGCTGTTTTATTTAAAAAGTCGATCTTCACAGTAATGACATCTATTTGCCATTCTTGGTTATCATCCAAGTTTTTTTCCAAAATATACGTTTCGATTGTTCTTAATAATTTTCTCTGCTTAAAATAAGTCACGTTATCCTCCGGCAAATACTCATCAGAATCTTCACTTGTTTCTTGTGTAACTTTAATTTCAAAATCATCTTTCGTGAAACTATTTTGTGAAACATCACGTGAAACAATAGCACAGTCACCATTATTCCTTTCACGTGTAACTATAGACTTTACCTCGATAAATCGTATCGTATCTGATATTTCAACTATAATATCGATCTCCCCAAACTTTTTTAAATAGTTTCGATCAATAATCTTGTAACCGCAACCCGCGAGAAACAATTCAGCGATATCTTCTCCAAGATTACCTGTTCTTCGTTTTGGGCTATATTTTAATTCAGACATAATGGACAAAATATAAAAGACATTATCCACAATGAATGTCCTTTATACATACCTTGTACACATACTCTTACACGAAACCTTGGGGGAGTAAACTCATTTCACGTGTGTGTAAGTTTTGATTCCAAAATGAAGAAAAATGTAAAAAATTGAAAACTATCAAAAGAACAAAAACCCATACAGCGCATGGGTTTTCTTTTATAGAAGGGCTTTCAATCTTTTACAAATCTTTTCTTTTTTTGTATAAAACTTACATAGATACGTGAGGGTATCCGCGTGGATACTAAAAATAGCTCTGCATCTAACCAACGGCCGCTATTGGAGTGCGGCGCAAGAAATTGTGAATCCTCCCACGGAGGAACTATTAGAATTTCTGAAGGAGGCAAGTCCCGTTGTGGCGACTAGAGTCGGGAAGAAGCTGGGGAATATTCCTGGAATAATATCTGTCGGATGGCGACTTGAGAAGGTGGCTGAGAGATTTCTTCTAACAGCGTTCTCTCCCGCTGCGGATACGCTAGTGCTGCGTGCTGTCCCGTAAGCGTTCAGCCGGAAAAGGCAGAAAAGACAAAAAGCCAAAAGAGAAAGACAATCATAACACCACACATGATGAGAGATACGCGCGGAACCGACGGAATCCAGCTACCACGTTTTCGTGACAATTGTCGAGACAGCGAAGTGCGGTTGGTTCGTGGCAATAAGGCAGGTTTCATAATGAAGGCAATATAGCACGAAAATATGAGTGTGTGAGTGTGCGGCTGTGGATAAAGCCGATGGGCGAGTGCCAGCTAGTGGCATGAGGTGAGCGTCTCTAGAATGAAGCGAGCTCATCGAGCGCATCAGCGAGACCCTGCGCGCTCGGCTTCACGTACCGCCAGATGTAGCGGTCACTTCGATGGCCGGATTGCTCTTTGGCGTACCGGACGCTCTTTCTCTCCGCGAGCTTTCGCAGCAACGTGTGTTGCAGGACGTGCGGTGAGACCGCGATGCGTTGTTCGGGGAGAAGGTGCGTGTTTGCTCGGGCGGCGATCCGCTGGAGGATCTCGGCGAGAGGTTCAGGTAAGTTCAGTAGGAGCTGCGAAGCTGACCTGAAACTTTACTTTTGGCTCTTAGCGTTGTCCTTCCCGGACTCGTAGGCCGCGTTATCTTCTTCCATTCTATCGACGGTCTCATCGTTGTAGATCACGCGATCGAATCCTCGAATGGTATGAGGCGGGTTATGCTTTCCGTCCGCCTCATCCTTCTCGCCATCGTTGTGGTGATCACGCAACTCGTCGCTTCGTCTCGACATGGATGTCCTCCATTCCCGCCTGTTCTGGACGATACGCCCGTAGCTTCAAACGTGTCAAGGATCGCGGCGAGAAGTGACAGTATGACGACCGCTGCTACCTCAACCCGCCTGATTGTCGGACTGCTTGAGGCGCTGAGTGTCTGGTACTGGCTCGGCGGCGCTTGATCCGCAGCGCTCGCCTTGCTACACGACCGGTCCCTAGCGAGGTCTGCCCCTTTGGAGGTGGAGGACTGGAGAGTGGAGGTGGGGGACGGGTGTACGGGAATAGCCGAGATCGCCGGAGACCCAACGCTATGGAACGCCACCTGCCTGGGGTGGCGTACGAGTCGGAGCGATCGTATCTTCGGCAGCGAGCGCTGCGCCACCTGCGCCGTGTCGTGGATCATGAAACGGTATTCTGCGTAGTTCATTGTCCTGCTGATGATCGGCTTGTTAGTATATGCATATTGAACAATGGCGAGCTTTATCGATTATATCGTGATGACCAAGACGATAGACGTCGTCGGCATCCTTCGATTGTCAAGCGAGATCGCGCGCGACTAGTTCTCGTCCGAGCCCTCTACGAGTCCGGCAGCCTAAATACTGCAGTCGATTGCTATCGCGCCGCGATGATAGCGCACCACGGCGAGGGAAATGACGATCTGCGGCTGGCCTTTGATCTCGCTCTATCGAGTATGGAACTTCACTATCGACCAGCCAGGTGGCTGACCGCTGCCATTACGGATCG
>JBBTUF010000059.1:0-3307 GCA_038063855.1 Patescibacteria group bacterium | reverse complement strand
GTAGTGAAAAAAGAAATTCCGTCTAGAAGCAGTAACCTGTGAATGAAAACGGACCAAATATCACCCGCCAAGGTGAGACCTTGGATTAAGTCTCTATTGCAAAAATACTAGACATCCGATGTCTAGTATTTTTGGTGCAAGAGACCAAAAACTATAAAACAACCTAAAATTTCACCTTGCTACTATCTGTACACCAACGCACCGGTATTTGCACAGTAAATACCGGTTGATTACGCGGCGCTTACTTTGGGTGAGAAATGATCGAGAGTAGCACATATGTGCCCCCTTCAATGCAGAAATAAAACCGCCAATTATCGTTAACGCGAGCTTGCCAGAAGAAAGGTCTTTATCGAATCGGCTTGTTCTTTGAAAGTTCATGCCCGTGACGTACCGCATCGCGAATAAGGGTGCGCGCTGACTTATAAGACTTCGAAACGCGCCCAGCCTTTATATCCGCAAGCGCCTCTTTAAGAGCGGCCTCCACAACAGGATTATGATCGATAAGAATCTTGCGCTTGAGAAGTATCCCTTCGCGGCCAACACTTGCCTCGACAAAATCTCCAACTTGAATGCCAAATGCATCCCGAACTTTCTTCGGAATCGTAACCTGAAATTTTGGACCCACTTTTTGAGCAATTGTTGCCATACGGTCTTATAGTAAGAAAGTTAGACCTATTTGTCAAACGAGCAAAAAATCACCTTAGCGACAATTGTATCTACTCAACTTGAATCGCGCCAGTGGGTAAAAGAGTGATCGTCTTAGTGTTTCCAGTGCGCTGAGAGCGAATTGTGATACTTCCTGTCGAAAGCGTCGAAGTTGAAATTGGCGCAGTAGTTTTTACAGAAAGCAAACTCCCGGTAATCCGCTGATAGGTGGCGTCCTGACCTGTTATCGACGGGTCAATACACATGTTTGGCGTAACACCTGTATTACATGAACCAAGTAAACAAGGCGTGTCGGGAGACGTACAACATTGCTGATCAATTTGGTGACCCTTGCCACTATTCGCGCATGTGAGCGGATCCAACCCAGAAGCGGTTTCGACAGCAAAATCAAACGCGTTTGAAATGTAGCAGTTACCACCGCCCGAATCGCCAGCTGTACAAACCGACCCAATTATTGTTGGATTTGCTTTATTTGAAACATCAAATACCGTGAACCGTCCAAGCGGAGACGCTCCTCCTTTTTGAACTGGAATATAGGCGCGATTCCCAGCTGTATCAACTTTTATCGCGCTCGCAGGCAAATAACCAGTAGCCGGATAAAAAGACTGACGTGTTAATGATGGTACCGATGGATTAAAACTTGTAATAGTAAACTTCCCTCCGTTTTTGCTGGTTTTTCCACCGAGACTAACAATATAAATATATTGTCCACTATCATCCACAAATAAACCATTCTGACAACCAAGAGCATCGGCGAGAGATGAACACGTATAAAATGGGTCGGTACTAATTGCAAATTCAGGCCAAGTAAGAGTGTAAGTTGTTGCATCTAAGATCGAGAGATACCTCTTGTTGGATTGAGACGCATATGTATACTCGTTAGTCGAGTAGATAAATGTTTTATTTGACGGGTTATTAATCGTAGGTTTTCGTACGGCCATCCGTCTCGGGTTGTAAGCATAACCGCCCATATAATTACTTGGCGGAGCGGTGGTAGGAATTACATTTGCGGCCTGCAATACCCACGACTGTGGAGAGGGAACATATTGCTTAAGAATATTGAATGCATCCCCTGATCCCGAAATTTGAGCGAATAAGTACCCCGTTGGATTCGGATCGGCCGCTAAAGCTCCCGTACCTTGGCCTACTGGAGGAAAATTATAAATAAAATTCAAATTGGTATCGTACATTCTGATATACGGAACGATAGAACTTGGTTCAAAACGATCCTCGCCATTCGCAACATAAACCTTTCCTCCAGTGACAAGAATGTCACTGTTATATCCTCCGGGCGGTATCACGGCAGTCGCAGAAAGAGTTGGGCTTAGTCTTTTTGCACTAGTGCTAACGTCGTACTTTAATAATCTACCCGATGTATATGATGTACTATCATTCTCTAGAATATACGCGAACCCGTCTACCACATTTATGGCTACCAAATTTCTTGTTGTTATGGTGTTTATGGTTACACTTCCAACTATTACTGGCGTTGGTGGGGTGTGTTCCGCATCGGTATCTATCACAACAAGCCTTTTATTGGTAAGTAAGCCCCCATAACTATTTTCCAGCACATAGGCGTAGGTTTTTGTGACCGAGTTTTTACAAAAACCAGCATCACAGGTACGGCCGTCATTGCATGTCGGGCAACTTGTACCAGCGCCGCACACTTCTCCAAAATCACCGCACGAGCCTGGCTGTGATGTAAGCGTCGAATCACTTATTTCAATACCAGCTGGCATCGAGAATTTTTCAATTTTTTTGTTTGGAGCAAAATAATTATTGCCATTGTACGCGGCTATAAAATTTTTAGGATTCGCCGTAGAATTTGTATCTTCTACATGAATACTGTACAGAAGATTTTCTTTCGACGCGAGCGTTTGTGAACGCGCTTTTTGAATGAGAGACACCGTACCTTCAACCGCAGCATTAAGGCGTTGACGATCCGAAAAATTTGAATACGTATTTATCGAGGTAGCAATCAAAAACGTCGAAATGCTAACCACAACAACCATTTCAATAAGCGAAAAGCCCGAAGTTATTTTTTGCCTATTACGCATGGCTTGATGTTTCATATCTGTAGTACCCTCTAGAACTCCACTATATCATAAAATTTGAACATTTCCTGTATTTAAAATTTTTATTGTGTGAGTTGGCGCTACGCCAGATGCATTCTTTTTGAGCCGTACTGTAAAAAAATTATAGTTTGTCGCGCACAGTGAAGACCAATTGGTGCCGTCAAAAAGCTTGGCGTCCCCCGTAAGCCTCTCAAATCGAAGATCGTTATTAGATGGCAAACAGTCAGATTTTGCGAAAAAAAACGTATTCGCAGGGGCGCCAACTGGAGGTTCAATCAAAACTGGCGTTATCGAAAGATCAAGAGTTTCAATAGTATTACCATTTTGATCACGAAGCACAATGCGATTCGTATTCGAATCAACCTCTATGTAATAGTAAAGCCCGCTTGTACCACCTTGTGACGAAAGCGTACGTGAACGCGCTTTTTCTATAAGATTTACCGCATTTTCAACGGCAGAATTGACGCGCTGTTGATCTATAAATTTCTGATAGGCAACTACCAATAAATACACAACCAACACTAATACTGCCACCACAATAACTCGCTCCAAAAGAATGGTGCCTT
>JBBTUF010000058.1:21930-32896 GCA_038063855.1 Patescibacteria group bacterium | reverse complement strand
AAAGAGCTTTTTGATTCGGCTTTGGCGAAATCAATGAATCCCTAAGAATAGTTAAACACTTAAAGAACATTCTCACATTCTTAAGAATGTGAGAATGTTCTAAGGATACTAAATATGCCCCGAATTACAACTGTAACTGTTGAATGCCAATGCGGGCGGGAATTATTTAGATATTACAAAACTACTTCAATCGAAAATACACGAAGAGCGGTTAATCGCACTTTTAATATTAGTACACAAATTTCAATCGAGTACGGCAGATGAACATAAAAAGATTTTTGAGTATTATTTTAAGAATTCAAAAAAAGTAAACAATTGGGATCTCGTTGACCTGTCAGCCGACAAAATTGTTGGGGTGTATTTGCTTACGCGTCCAAGAGTAAAACTTTATATACTTGCGCGAAGTAAAAATATTTGGCAGCGCCGTATTGCTATTATAGCGACGCTTCAATTTATTAAACACAATCAATTCAAAGATACTTTCAATATCGCAAAAATATTATTACATGATGAGCATGATTTAATCCATAAAGCGGTGGGTTGGATGTTGCGCGAAGTAGGAAAACGATCTATGGAGATTGAGGAGGCCTTTCTTGTCACAACATATAAACAAATGCCACGCACCATGCTTCGCTATGCAATTGAGCGTTTTCCAGAATCGCGCCGAAAGCAGTATCTCAGAGGGCAAATATAACGCTGGCATTGACGCCGTTCTAGGTGGTGCGATAATAGGGGTATGAACGATTATTATAATTCAACGATGAATGGCGGGTATGTTTCATCGAGTGCAATGGGATTTTTATCGATGATTGTATGGTGGGGCGTTCTTGTCGTTATGATTTTAATACTTTTTCGTCTTGTCTCGGGACATCGAAGTGCTGTTCGAGGGCATTCAAGTCCGATGGAAATTTTAAAAGAAAGATACGCAAAAGGTGAGATTGACAAAGAAGAATTTAATGATAAGAAGAAAGATTTAATTTAAAATACATAAAAATATGGATTTAATGTCGCATTATTACGGAAATATTATACGGCGATTGTTTATAGTTGCTGGTATAGTTATGCTGGTAGGAAATTCATGGCTTAAAGTCTTGTTGCCTGTGCCCACGTTTATTTCAGTGCTTGCGATTCTTTTGGTGGGCATCGCAGCTGGCATTACTAATCCATTGCAAAAATGGGCGATGATGCTTAATGCTGGAATCGCATCAGTGTTGTTTGTTGTTTTTGAGTATCGAGCTATAATAAAATATAATGAGGTTAACGACCCACTTTTTCTCATTACTGAAGGGCTCGCAATTATTTTTTTCTTCGCTCTTTATTACAGCACGAAAACAGTTCGTGCAATTTATTTAAAAGAAAAATAATCTAAGAAAAACATATATGTCACAGTTTCAAAAGTTTACTGTTTTTTTATCTCGGGAAGTTATGGGGTGGTTCTTTTTTTACGCAGGAATCACAAAAGTTCTTAATCCTGAATGGTCCGCCGCAGGGTATTTAAAGGGAGCAAAGATGTTTGCGGGTTTTTATCAGTGGTTGTTAAGTCCCGAAATTTTGCCATTTATCAATTTTACAAATAAGTGGGGGCTTACATTGCTTGGCATTTCATTAATGCTTGGTATTGGCGTAAGACTGAGTTCTCTATTAGGTGCAATTTTGATGTTGTTGTACTATTTCCCGATTTTAGATGGTTTTTACCCAAACACCCATGCATTCATTGTTGACGAACATGTAATATACACGACAGTTCTATTAATGTTTGCTGCAAATCAGGCCGGGCGCGCATGGGGATTCGAGAGTTGGTTTGCGCGTAAGACCGGCATCGGCAGTTGGTTTGGATAAATTGTCAAATTGAATATTGTTTGGCATAATAGGGCGAAATGATTCTCACGAATCACAGTCTTATTGGTGTTGCATTGACGCATAAATCAATACAGTATTCAATAATTTTTCTGATTGCGCTCGGTAGTCATTATCTTTTTGATATGATCCCACATTGGCATTATCGCACTCCTTCGATTAAGGAGGCTGTGAACGCGCCATTTGGAAAACGAACGTTGCGTGTTTCATCTGCGCCGTATGATGAGATCATGCGTATCATACTTGATCTTACGGTTGGACTTGGTTTATCGCTTTATTTTTTTTCAGCTTCGCCGATGGTAATAGTTGTTGGTGTGGCTGGTGCGGTATTGCCAGATTTGCTTGTTGGTTTTGGGAGGTTCTATCCGATACGCGTGCTTGTACTGCATGATCGGTTTCATAAATGGATTCATGCTCGACACATGCTCGATGATTGGCCGTTAATTGGCATCACTTCACAGATAATCATTGCTGCCATTCTTGTTTTTTTGTTGCGGTGACCCCGACGTTTTATAATTATTCTTTTATGATGTCGGGGCTCCGACCACCGATTTGGCAAGTAGTGCGTCGGAGTATACTATTGACAAACGCTGCTTCGAGAGCCTACACTACAAGCATAAAGGCAGAGTTCCATAGATTATAGGATTTTCCGCTTACCAGCAAAAAGAACCCTTGTAAAAGGGTTCTTTTTGCGTTAGGAATGGCTTGCCTGGACTCGGGCTCGTAGTTTATGGAGTAAAATTCTGCCTTTGGTAAGCGGAGAAACGAGTGCAAATCTCGTCGAGTCCAGGATAAAAGGTTTCTTGAAGATCTGTAGCTAAATTTTAAGATAATTTGGAAATTTATGCTCTCGAGTATATACTACTGGTATGCGCAAGTATTTATTTATAGCGTTTCTGGGATTTTGGGTGGCACTCGTACCATTTTTGCCGATTTCATGCGGGTCTACACAAACGGCAATTTTGTTTGTATCGGGTCTCGTGATTATGATAATTTCAGTGTGGTCACTTCGCGAGTCACTGTCGAGCTAGTATATGGAGAAACCTCTTTTTTTCGACTACCTTATTGTAGGAGGTGGCGTTGCTGGTGTAACGGCGGCCGAAACAATTCGTAGCATTGACGGACACGGCACTATTTTGATTATTTCTCGCGAGGATCATCCATTGTATTCTCGCGTATTGCTTCCAAACTATGTACGACAAAAAATTACACGAGAAAAATTATTTTTACGTACATGGGAGCAGTATCAAAAATTGCGCATTGATGTAGCGACACGCGCTGAAGTTATCGGTGTAAATTTTGATACGCGCGAGGTCGTTACAAATCGTGAGGAAAAAATAGCATTTGGGAAGCTTTTAATATCGACTGGTGGTACGCCTCGTGGGTGGCGCGTAAATGGTTCGGAATTGCCCAATGTATTTCGTTTACAGACCATTGAAGATGCTGACAAAATTCGTGAAAGTATTTCGGCTCTCGCGGCATCTGCCGATCCTCGGGCACTTATAATCGGCGGAGGATTCATTGGCCTTGAGTTTATGGAGACGGCTGTTCATTTTGGATTTGAAACACATCTTTTTTTGAAAGATAAACAAATGTTTGGTGAAGATCTTGATGAGCAAGGATGGCACATATTGTCTGATAATTTTAAAAGAAATCATGTTATAATTCATGAATCGACAGAAATAAAATATTTGAGTGAATCGCCGGAGCAGCCTTTAGTTGGGCACACGAGTACGAGTGAAGAAATCTCTGGCGCGTGGCTTGGCATTGGAATAGGCCTTGAGCGCAATGTAACGCCGTTTGCTGTAGCGGGGCTTGATATCAGGCGAGGCGTTCGAACAAACCAATTTTTGGAGACAAGCCTTTCAAGGGTGTGGGCGGCTGGCGATGTTGCTGAATATTTCGATGTTTTGCTTGATGAGTATCGTATTGTTTCAAATTGGACGAATGCTTTTTTACAAGGACGAGTTGCTGGGGCAAATATGGCGGCGCAGCATGATAAAAAAACAGAGCTTCGCGCGGTCTCAAGTTATTCGATAAATAGTTTTGGACACCAACTTACTTTTGTTGGTAAAACAAGCCCAACGGATGGCGTTGAGAGTATTGTTCGAACGTGGCCTGATAATCCATCTGCGTACGAGCGGCTTTTTTTGAAGGCTGGGCGGCTTCAAGGAGCAGTACTTATGAACCGTTTTCAAGACAAGGCAGTAATTTCTAGTTTGATCTCAAGCAAAAAAGAGTTTGTGAGTGCAAAAGATTCATTGCAAGATCCGTATGTCGATATTTCTTCACTTGTCTAGGAAAAAAATTAAGCACTGGCATGCAAGCATTCTTCTTGGTGCGTTGGTAGTTTTTATAAGTGTATTTGGTTTTGTTCGCTCGCAAGATAATTTATCGTACGATTCGACAGCGTCTAATGAAATTAAAAAAAAAGTAAATGATGAAGTTAAAAATAAAGTTGAAATTGTTGCAGTAAAAAAACCACCTGAGCATATTAAAACACCTACCGCAGTACGCGCAGCGTACATGACGAGTTGGGTTGCGGGGACTCAATCAATTCGTGAAAAGCTTATCGCATTTATGGAGGGCTCAGAGCTTAATAGTGTGGTTGTTGATATAAAAGATTACACTGGTCGTGTTGCATTTGAAACTGACAACGAAGTGGTCCGCACTATGGGATCAAGCGAAAAGCGGATAGCAGATGTCAGTGGGCTTATTGAAGAACTACACTCAAAAAAAATATATGTGATCGGTCGGATCGCAGTGTTTCAAGACCCGTTTGCTACAAAGAAAAAGCCAGAATGGGCAGTTGCGGCACGAAGTGGTGGCATATGGCATGATCGCAAAGGGCTTGCATTTATAGATCCGGGTGCAGAAGGATATTGGAATTACATTGTACAGATTGCAAAAGCGTCGGAAGAGGTAGGTTTTGACGAAATTAATTTTGACTATATTCGATATCCGTCGGATGGCGTATTAAGTAACGCGCTATTTCCGTATGCAAAAGGAAGGGAAAAACAAATTGTACTCGAAGATTTTTTTAAGTATTTACATGAGCAGCTAAAAGATACTAAAATTCCAATTTCTGCTGATCTTTTTGGGCTTGCAACATGGGCAGAAGATGATCTCGGTATTGGGCAGGTACTTGAACGAGCCGCACCATACTTTGATTTTATCGCTCCGATGGTGTACCCATCGCATTATGCTTCTGGGTTTGGTGGGTATAAAAACCCAGCGGAACATCCATACGAAATTATCAAAATTTCAATGGATCACGGGATTGAGCGCATGAAAAAAATTAATCAGGATCCAAATAAACTTCGGCCATGGATCCAAGATTTTGATTTGGGTGCCGATTATGGCATGAAAGAAATCCAAGCACAGAAAAAAGCGATCTACGATGCCGGGCTTACATCATGGATGAGTTGGGATCCAAAGAATCAATATACACAAGGAGCGTATCAAAAATAAGTTATCCACAGTAGTTTCAATCTTTTATATTCTATACTAAAGAAGAAAAGAAAAGTCGCCTTCTTATTAGTTTTAATTAATTTTTTAATAAAATCATTATGAAAACAGGATTCAAAAAAATTGCGTTGTTTACAGCTTTCGGGCTTGTGATGGCGCTTATCGGTGGGATTACCATTAATAAAGTAGCCGCTCAAACAGCGCAAGATTGTAATTCCTCAAGCCCAAGCTTCTGGGGTTGGATTGCGTGTTATATTGGTTCACCGTCGCAAGGTATTGCAAACGCCCCGACGCTTTTTCAGGGTCAGAAGGCAATTTATGATAGAATCGGAACAAATAGTGGAAGTACTGGCATAGTCAGACTCGCGGGTCATGGAGTTTATCTTGAAAAGAAAGGTTCGAGTGAATATTTTGGGGAAATATTCCCAGTTGACTATCCAGACGATGTAATCGCGGGGAAAATGTGGGATCGTAAAGTGGGTTCAGGTAGCGGTATCCCACTAGCTGCATTATCCATCTTACAAAACAGCGCAAAGGTAGTTATCGTCCCTTCTGAACAGACAATAATCAAATATAATCTTACTATTACAAGAAATAATATTTCTGTTGCTCCAAATTTTTGTTTTTTGGAAACAAATTTGGTTCAAAGTACAGATGCACAACCTCGTGTTGATGTCCAAAATGGCTTAATAAGGACAAAGAGTATCATTTTGGGTTGTTCGTATTATCCAAGCATGTGCCAGACAGTTCAAGATACGTCATCAGATAAATGTCTAACTCCATCAGAGCTAGAGCATGCCTTATATACATATACTGCCGCTACTCCAGCACTGGATATGTATCAGATACGCATTAAATAAATAAAAAATTTAAGTCTCGTATAATAAGTATGAAATTATCTGGTTCTGTAGTCGTCGCTTCGCTTTTTTTAGCTGTGCCATATGCTATGGCGGCAAGTGCTCCGGTGCGAGGCGTGGCTTCCGGAGTTAGTTCTGGCACCTTTTTATTTTCTCATGTTTCGTCAAGTGTCTCAATTTTGCAGGATAGCTGCGGTGTAAATTCATTTAGCGGGAAAGTGTATAGCGATACTCTTGGGCTTGTTGATTTCTCAACACTCACTGCAAATTTTGTAAGCGGTGCTTCGAGCGCAACAATAAAAGGCGTGGCAACAACGCTTAGAGGTGATAAAAT
This sequence comes from Patescibacteria group bacterium, assembly GCA_038063855.1. GTDB lineage: Bacteria > Patescibacteriota > Minisyncoccia > Ryanbacterales > GWA2-47-10b > JBBTUF01. The sequence goes on along the minus strand of JBBTUF010000058.1, from coordinate 26,380 downwards.
TTATTTTGATACAATGGGCGGAAATGTCACTCTTGCTGTTCCGGGAGACGCTTTTAGAGGTAAAGCTTTTTCTCCGACTCTTGGATTTATTGATTTTGCGGGAGTAAAAGCATTATGGATTCCAAATTGTTCAAGTACATATACAACAGTAGATCTCAAAGCGGAAGGCTCCGATGGACCAGTTACTGCTATACAAGGTTCAGCAGTTAATCTAACATGGACATCGACAAATATTGGCACGGCGTCTTGTACTGCATCAGGTTCATGGGGTGGCAGTCAACCATCGCAAAATATTGAAGGCATTAACAGTGGATATTTAACCAATAATTCTACATTTACACTTACATGTGGGAATTTAAGCGACACAGTAGTGGTGAATGTAGTGCCCCCAACACCAACTTTAAATCTCAAAGTTAATGGGGTTGAGGGTCCCATAACAGTAGCAAGTGGTAGTCAGGCAATATTAAAATGGACTTCACTTTATACTGGCGCTTTGTCGTGTACAGCGACAGGCGCATGGAGCGGTACGAAATCTCTTAATAATCTTGTTGGGGTTTCTACAGGACCGGTTACAGGCAATTCAACATTCACACTTACATGTGGGTCTGTTAGCGATTCTGTTACTGTTAATGTTGACACTTCTTCTACAAATCCGCCACCGCCTCCTCCTGTTTCAGTTTCTATTCTTCAAGGTCAATGCCCGTATCCAGCACTCGCTCAAGATTTACAATATCGCGATCAGTCGGATCAAGTTTTTTCGCTTCAAACATATCTGTATCAATTTAAAGAACAAGTTCCCGAGCTTGGGTATCGCTATATCAGTCCAAGCACGGCGATTTCTGGACATTATGGCCTTGTAACACGTCGCGCTGTAACAGAGTTTCAGAGAAAATACGGACTTATTCCAAGTGGCGTAGTCGGAGCTGATATGCGCACTATGATTATCGCAAACTGTATACCGACTCAAACTCTGATTCAAACGGTATGCCCTGTGCCAGCATTAACACTCGAATTGAAGCGATATAACAGAGATGCAAGTACTGGGTATCAGGTGACGGCGTTACAGAAATATTTGTATGGATTTAAAGATCGACAGATGCTCGGGCTTAGTAGTGTTGCTGAAAGCAATTTTGTAGGAAGTGGAAATTTCGGTGTTCTTACCTTTAGGGCGCTTTCTGGATTTCAAGCAACATATGGCATTTCTGTACCGACTGGCATTCTTAATGAAGCAACTCGAAATGCAATTATATCGCATTGCACGCTTCCGCCAGCATCTTCAAAAGTAAATTGCACAAATCCTACAATTACAAAAGATATTTCTACTGCATATCATAAAAATCGCGATGTGTATACTGAAGGTCAAGTTTCGGCGTTACAAGCGTTTCTGTATCAATATAAAGATATTTTTGACTGGGGTATTTCCACATATGCTCGAAACGATGTAGTTACTGGTTACTACGGCTTAAGAACTCGAGATTTAGTGCGTAGATTTCAATCGTGGTTTGGAGTTGTGTCAAGCACCGATCCCGAATATGGAAAAGTTTTAGCAGCAACTCGCGCCGCTATCACAAATCAATGCGATCCTTTACTTTCTCCGGTAACTGGTATTTCTTTACTGAGCACAGGTGTAGAATTATGACATGCAGTGTGTTCAGTAAAAAAACCGTCTGGTAAGAGGTTTTTTATGCACAGTGGTATATTTGGAAAATAGTTTTGTTAGTTTATACTCAAACATATGTATCAGAGAAAGAGATTTCCGCAGTGGTTGAAAAAAACAGTTGGAGTTGTAGCGCTTGGGCTTGTAGTCGGAATTATTTCAACGTATGCAGATTGGACGGCGCCAACAGCATCGTTTCCTACATGTCCGTCAGCAAATCCAGCGTGTAATACTCCTGTTAATATTGGTACACAAGTTCAAACTAAAACAGGAAATTTGACATTGTCTGGTGGACTTAATATGGCGAGTACTATGATTACTGGGTTACTTGGTCCACCGGTTAATGGCACAGATGCTGCGAACAAAGCGTATGTGGATGCACAAGTCTCGCAGCCACAAATTAAAATAGTAAAAGCTTCAGGAGCCAACCCGTTATCAATTAGTTGTCCTGCTGGGTATGTAATTTTCAAATGTGGTGCGAGTTGCGTGCTTTCTCTTGCAAATGCTTCAAGTAATGCTGTATGTGGGTATGATGGCGCTACTGATTGTTCAACTGCCAATGTTTCTTGTGGTTATAGTGCATTTGGTAATTCTTCTTATACACATGCTTTGGGTCAATCGCTTTGTGCAATTCTTATAGCGTGTGTTAAACAGTAGGGTTTATTCTCTTTGTTTTGTTTTTTTAGGATTGGCTATTTTAAGTGTCTTATTTAAAGTGACGCCACCTAGTTTAAAGAGAGAAGAGATATCTCGTAATTGTATAACAAAAACGGAATCACGTACTGTACGAGGTGAATCTATGGCAGGTGCCATTGCCGAAGGCGAGAGTGTTAAATTGCTTTTCGGTTATTATACTTGCAATGAAGTATTACGTGATGATTTTATTGCATATGATTATGGTGGACGCGAAACGCCGCTTGTAAAGCAGGTTCGAGGTATTCCCGGCGATGTTTTTAAGATTGTACAAGACGCCGATTTGTATTGGCGACTTGCAATTAACAACGAGATCCAGAAGACGAGTGAAGGTAAAGAGTATCTTTTTGATGAAAACACAAAAAAAATGCTTTCTCTGTATGAAGATAGTTACCGCGGGCTTATCCCTGAAAACGCGTATCTTATTTTGGGAAATGTAGTCACGGGTTCTGTCGATAGTAGTCGATTTGGGCTTGTGGGCAAGCAAGACATTCTCGCAAAAGTTATTGTGGAAAAGCCCTAGCATTTATTTATTATAGTTATGCTAGGATTAATGATATGAGCTTCAGGAAGATAGCATCGCTCGCCATTTGTTTTAGTTTTGCTTTTGTAATTTTATTTTTTGCGCCAAGTGCCCATGCAGCACTTCTTGATTTACATGGGCAGGCATGGAGTTCCAATATTGGCTGGATTAATTTTAATTGTGCGGATTCAGCAAGTGGGTGTACAAATTTCTATAAAGTTCAATATGATGATACAACTGGCGATCTTTCTGGTAGTGCATGGTCATCAAGTATAGGGTGGTTAAGTTTTAATCGCATAAGCTCAGGCGCTACGGGTAATCCTCCCACTCCAGACATTGGGAGTGGATCTGGCGCAATTGCACGCATTAATATTTCTACAGGAAAAATTGACGGTTGGGCACGATTTTTATCAAATGATGGCACTGGAGCAAATAAATGGGATGGTTGGGTAAAATTTTCAAGTACTGCTGGTGATCCTGCCACATTTGGCGCGACGCGAGTTGGTGGAAGTATTACTGGGCAAGTGTGGGGGAGTATCAATGTTGGTTGGATCAAGATGTGTGATACGGGAGTCCCAGTTCCATTTTGTGTGACAACTGATATGCCTCCCTCCTTCAACTACTCACTCTCAGCTAATGATGACATTAGTATTGTCGCAGGATCAAGTGGTTCAAACACTATCACCAGAACACTGGTAGCAGGAGCAACACAAGCAGTCACTCTTTCTGTATCAGGTCTTCCTCCTGGCGCAAGTCTCGGCTCAATCGCAAGCAATGGCTGTTCACCAACCTGTTCAGGACTTCTCACGCTCAATAGTGGCACTGCCGTGCCGGGTGCTTATCTAATCACAGTCACTGGAGCACCGTTAAACAGAACAACTACCTTTTATCTTGATATTATGCCTCCCTCCTTCAACTACTCACTCTCAGCTAATGATGACATTAGTATTGTCGCAGGATCAAGTGGTTCAAACACTATCACCAGAACACTGGTAGCAGGAGCAACACAAGCAGTCACTCTTTCTGTATCAGGTCTTCCTCCTGGCGCAAGTCTCGGCTCAATCGCAAGCAATGGCTGTTCACCAACCTGTTCAGGACTTCTCACGCTCAATAGTGGCACTGCCGTGCCGGGTGCTTATCTAATCACAGTCACTGGAGCACCGTTAGGTAGAACGGCTATCTTTTATCTTGATATTAGTGCGGCAACAGGCACCGGAGAAATTAAACGAGTTGATCCATTGTTTAACACACTTGTTACTCCGGTAACAAATGCCGTCTTTGATGGTGGAGCCGCACAAGCTACAAACCCATATATCACAGGAGCAGTACCAATTGGGAATCACACATTCTCCGCGACAAATCTCGCTGGCTATATTATCACCGCTGCAACCTGTAATACGGCAGGATGTACGATGGTTCTTGCAAGTGACTACTCAATCATGCCCGACTGTACAACTATTCCAACACTCTGTACCACCCAACAAACCATCACTACAGGAAACTTACGACGTGTAGCATTCAGGTATACACCAATCTCTGCCCCCTCAGTCACCCTCACCGCGAACCCAACCTCAGTG
>JBBTUF010000058.1:0-21830 GCA_038063855.1 Patescibacteria group bacterium | reverse complement strand
CGGGACCCGGAGGTACTACCCCCGCTACTGCAACTGTGAGCGTGGGAGCGGCAACAGGAAATATCCTCATTAAACGAGTAGGTCCTTCACTGACGGTCACGGATGCACCAGCAGGAACACTTGCGCGGTATGATGGAGGAACAACAGATGCTGCAAACCCATCATCATTTCCGAGTGTTGCAATAGGGGCACATACACTTTCTGCAACAGATGCCGTAGCATACACGGAAACCGCAGGACATTGTGATTACCTCATCGGAAACGCTGAATGTTCTGTTGCCACATTTATTGATACGGTTACATGTGCCGCAGGATACTGCAATGTCTCGGGTACCAATGGAACCGTCAGTACCGGCAATGTTCGCAAAGTTGCATTTCTGTATACACCAATCTCTGCCCCCTCAGTCACCCTCACCGCGAACCCAACCTCAGTGGTATTCAATGGAACAAGTAATCTCACATGGAGTGCCACAGGAAATATCACCAGTTGTACCGCAAGTAACAATCAAGCAAATCCAAACTGGACAGGAGCGAAAGCAACATCAGGAGGTCCGGTAACCACCGGAGCACTCACCGTAACAACCATCTTTACATTAAGTTGTACGGGACCCGGAGGTACTACCCCCGCTACTGCAACTGTGAGCGTGGGAGCGGCAACTCTTTTTGTGAGTCTTGCGGTTGCTCCTGCGTCTGGAACTGTTCCGCCTCCTTTTACATCTGTCCTTACAGCGACCGTGTCTGGAACTGCAATAGGAAATATCACATATCAATTTGATTGTACGAATGACGGTATCTATGAAAATACTCAAACGATAGCAGGAACAACTGCAACGTTCTCATGTACATATTCATTAACTTCTACTGCAAAAGTTTTTGTAACGCGTCAGGCTATTACTGCGCAGGATACAAAACTCGTTACTGCGAACCCCGCAGGATCATTCACCATAACTCATAGCAAAAGATTTGAGCCTGACCCGACAGTACCTGCAACTGCTGACTGCCATTATTATCCTGCTAGCCCACTATGTAACATTGATTACTCCGGTGGCACTGAACCATCTCGCAAAGCTCATTTCTTTAAAGATATAGGTATCGCACAGCTTGAATCAGATATTACATATCTTCAGATTCACTGGACTGGTCCATTACCCGAACCCATATTTCTTACAATTGACGTGGTTGATCGTGATGATCGAACAGATGGATTATATGGCACTAATAATTGCCCAGTTGCCCCACTTGTTATCGCAACACCTTGTGCTAATGGTGTTGGTGATGCAATTGATGGGGGCAATGTCTATCCAAATGGTGTGGCCATCCCAAGTCCATCAACTTCAGGATTCCTTTACTATTTCAATGGGGATCCTTCTCAAACGTTTACGACTATAGTTCCAAATGGTCTTGGCCAGTATGCCCCAGTGCAGCTCAATGCATTAGTTCAGAATCCACCAGGACAGATAGGGGGAAGATATATTGTATATGTAAAAGGGATAGGTACCTCAGGAAAAACATATATCGATCAAGTTTTGCTTGTTATCGGTCTAAATACACCAGGATACAGGGAGAAATAATACAAATCGTATGATATATGAATTTTATGGCGACGAGTGTCCTCATTGTATGAGTATGAAGCCGATTATCGAAAAACTAAAACAGGAGGGAGTTAGCATTGAATCGTATGAAGTGTGGCATAATGAAGATAATTCTCATAAACTTGAGAAGTTTGATGAAAACCATTGTGGAGGTGTCCCATTTTTTATTAATCCAAATACAAAGAAATGGATTTGCGGTGAAACCACGTACGAAGAATTAAAAGATATTGCCACAGAATAATTTTTGACCGTAAGCCCGCGGGCTGATATTATTTACTCATGTACGACCTGATTATTGTTGGCGGCCCGTCTCAAACGAGGCTCGCCGATTTCGAAATTGTATGTACGATTTAATAATAGTTGGCGGTGGCCCTGGCGGAGTTGCGGCGGGTGTGTATGCGGCACGAAAACAGCTTCATACGCTTTTAGTAACTGAATCATTTGGAGGGCAATCAGAAGTTTCAGCGGATATCCAAAATTGGATAGGCACGAAAAGCATTTCCGGTATTGATTTTGCACAAAACCTTGAAGCGCACGTACGGGCTCAAGAGTCGATTACAATTGTTACGGGTGAGAAAGTATATCGAGTGTCACAAACGAATGATAAGATCTTTTTAGTTTCTACTGACGGGGGAGTAACGTATCGCGGGCGGACAGTTATTGTGGCTTCTGGCGCACGTAGACGCAAACTGGGGGTGCAAGGTGAAGATGAATATAATGGTCGAGGCGTTGCATATTGTTCCACATGTGACGCGCCGTTTTTTAAAGGTAAAGAGGTGGCAGTTGTTGGTGGTGGCAATGCTGGGCTTGAAGCCGTACTTGATCTTGTACCATATGCTTCAAAAATTTATTTGCTTGAATTTGGAGAAAAGCTCAAGGGAGATCCTATTACGCAAGAAAAAGTTGTTCACTCTCAAAATGTACAAGTTATTTTTTATGCCGAGACAACAAAAATTTATGGAGATAAAGATAGCAAATTTGTTGGGGGGATTGAATATCGAGATGCAAAAAAAGATGCGATTAAACGACTTGTAGTTGGTGGTGTTTTTATAGAAATTGGTGCAGTACCAAACTCTGAAATGGTGAAAGATTTAGTTCAATTAAATAAGTTTGGTGAAATTATTTTAGATCATCGTTCGTCTGCTACAACACGCGAGGGTATTTGGGCTACAGGGGATGTGACTGATGAAATTTTTAAACAAAATAATATTTCTGCTGGCGATGGTGTCAAGGCGGCACTCTCGGCATATATGTATTTACAAAAATTAAAAATAAATGAATCATGAAAATTGCAATCAATGGGTTTGGGCGTATTGGAAGATTATTTTTTCGAGCGAGTTTTGGGGTACCGGGTTTTGATATCGTCGCAATCAATGATTTGGGCGATGTCGCGAATCTTGCATATTTATTAAAATACGATACCACGTATGGCCAGTGGAATCACGATATTAAATCTGATGTCACACGTAATATTCTTATTGTTGATGACCACGAGATACAGTTTGTTCAAGAAAAAGAGATGGCAAAATTGCCATGGAGCAAATATGCGGTTGATATTGTAGTTGAATCAACGGGCTTATTCGAATCGTTCACGGGTTCCCGAGGGCATATAACTGCGGGCGCAAAGCGCGTCGTGATAACAGCACCTGCAAAAGATGAAGAAACAAATGATGCTCGTACCGTGCTCAATGGAGTTAATGAGGAGTTGTTTAAGACATGCATTATTACATCGAATGGTTCGTGTACAACCAATTCTGCCTCTCCTGTGGTCTCAATTCTTGCGAAAAATCCAGGCATTGATAAAGCAATACTCACAACAGTCCATGGATATACTGCGACTCAACGCATTCAAGATGGGCCCGATGCAAAAGATTGGCGCCGAGGTAGAGCTGGCGCAGAAAATATTGTTCCATCGACAACGGGAGCGGCAGTATCGGTGACGCGTGCAGTAGAAATACTGAAAGAAAAGTTTGATGGTATCGCACTTCGTGTGCCTGTGCGCGTTGGCTCAATTTCCGATATAACATTTATTTCGAGTCGCGTTACAACACCTGAAGAAGTAAATCAAATCTTGCGGGAAGCTGCCGCAACATCTCAATGGTCAAGTGTTTTGAAAGTAACTGAAGACCCGCTTGTATCGTCCGATATTGTCGGCCAGCCATTTGGGGCAATTGTTGATGCAGGTCTCACGCGCGTCATTGGGGGTAATCTTGTTAAGGTCTGTTCATGGTATGACAACGAATGGGGGTATGTCCATACATTGATAGAGCACGTCCGCAAAGCAGGCGAATTTTTAACTTAAAAATATGCATAAATATTCCCTGGGGCTTATCGGTTTTACCTCGGGCATCGTATCATATTATACAAGTAATTCTTTTGACACTAGGGACACGCCTGGATTTTTGCCATATGATCTTTGTGCCGGCATTATCTTTGGTATAGCAATATCATTTTTTGTGTTCTTCTTTTTACCTTCTATAAAAAAATCACGATTCTGGTTATTACAACTTGCCTCATGGATTATTGTTTCGATGGTCAGTTATTATTTTGCAGTGCATACCACAGTAACAATCATTGATCCTGCAAGTTCAAACTACGCGCCGCAACCTTTTATTGAATATCTTGCTTTTTTTGTCGGAGGAAGTTTAGGAGCATTTTTAATGTTGCTTGGTTTTCATTTTTTGCTTGTCCCTATCAAACAATATCGGTTCATAGTTCTGGTTATACTGGGAGGCATTCTTGGTCTTTCTTCTTTTCTTGGTACTAATTCATTAAATCCATTATTTGTTCTGTTTATAGTGTGGCAAACTGGGATGGCGTTTGGGTTGGGGTGGTGTTTAGACCACAATAAAGTTAACAATTATGCCTAAGCGAATCTATCTCGCTGCGGATCATGCGGGGTTTGAGTTGAAAGAAAAAATAAAAAAGATGCTTACTGAACATGGGCATGAAGTGGTAGACAATGGCGCGCATCAATTAACTCCGGGGGATGATTACCCTGGTTATATGCGTGCAGTTGCTGATGCGGTAGCTCGTGATGCCGGTTCGTTTGGCGTTCTTTTTGGTGGGTCGGGAGAAGGCGAGGCAATGGTTGCAAATCGAGTTAAAGGGATTCGAGCCGCTGAATTTTATGGAGGTCCGCTCGATATCATCAAACTTTCACGCGAGCATAATAATGCAAATATTTTGTCGATTGGCGCTCGGTTTGTAAACGGAGAAGAGGCAGAGAGGGCGATACTGTTATGGCTTAAGACAGATTTTTCAAATGAGGAACGTCATGTGCGCCGTATTCGAGAAATTGAGGAGAATTCAAATGGCTGAAATTATTCCCGCGATTAATGTACTTGATTTTAATGTGCTCAAAGAAAGAGTACGCATTGCAGAGCAGAGCGCATGTTTTATTCATATTGATGTAGCCGATGGCTCATTCACGCCTCATGCTGTGTGGCACAATCCAGCAGAGTTGCGAAACTTTCAAAGTATTGCAAAGCTCGAAATTCATTTGATGGTTTCAAACCCCGATGAGCAAATTACCAATTGGTTGATTCCTGAAGTTGCGAGAATTATTACGCACGCTGAAGTTGCACGTGATCCACAAAACATAATCGATCAGTGTCATTCCAAGCACATAGAGGCTGGTATTTCAATTTGTCCCGATACGTCATGGGAAGAGCTCGCGCTTTTTTTTGGACATGCGGATATATTACAGCTTCTCGCGGTAACGCCGGGGCCTTCTGGGCAGGTATTCGATCTACGAACCATTGAAAAAATAAAAAATCTAAAACGAGTCGCTCCTCAAATGCCATTGGAAATTGATGGTGGTATAAAAATCGGTGTCGCGCATGATTGCGCGCTTGCCGGTGCTGATTTTCTTGTTGTAGGGTCAGCGCTTTTCGGTGAGGGAGTTAAATTTAGCGGGGCATTTAAGAGACTTACTGAAGATGTTGCGTAAGGTTTTTACCATATTAAAGAAAGTTACCACTCCACTATTTTTCGGAGTGGTTCTTGGTTATTCTGCTTTTTATCTTGTTGGATATGCGCAAAAAAATGAATTTACGCTCGCGCCTTATATAGCGTCTGATGGCGTACAGGTATCAGCTAATGTAAATCAAGCAAATGCAAGTGAAGATGGGCAATTTTTTTATAAGCCACTTGTGAGTCCTGAAACACAAATCACGGTTATCGGCAAAACCGTTTTTGCTGATCTTGATACGATGACGCTCTCACTTTATCAAGATGGTAAAGTTGTGCGTGATGTACCTATTAAATCAAAAGGGAAGCCAGGTTCTTTTTGGGAAACTCCTACGGGCGAATATCGAGTTCTTTCAAAAGAAGTAAATCATTATTCTACTATTGGTGATGTATGGATGCCATATAGTATTAGTTTTTTTGGCAACTTTTTTATTCACGGTTGGCCCTATTATCCGTCGGGTGTACGCGTTGCTGAAGGTTTTTCGGGAGGATGTATACGGTTAACAACGGAGGACGCAAAAATAGTATATGAATTTATCGAAAAAGATACTCCAATTATCGTTGCAGGCGATCACAATCCAACTGCAGGCGATCGAGGATATGTTGCGCTTCGCCATCAAAATCCGCCTCATCTTTCTGCGGGCGCTTTTATGGCGGCCGATCTTGATAATCATTATACGTTTATCGAAAAAAATCGCGACGAAGTTCGATCTATCGCATCGATTACAAAACTAATGACTGCGGCGATCTCTCTTGAAGCGATCAACCAAGAACACGAAGCGTATATTGGGGAAAAAGATCTTGATATTTATGGTGATTCGGGCGGTCTTGAAAAAGAGGAAACATTTTTGGTTAAAAATTTACTAGCACCCTTGCTTCTATCGTCGTCTAATGATGCTGCCTACGCACTCGCGCACCAACTTGGGACGGGGCGTTTTGTTGAATTAATGAACCAAAAAGCTCAAGCCTTAGGGCTTTCGCATACGCACTACACTGATCCATCAGGACTTGAGATGACGAATGTTTCAACTGCAGAAGAGCTTTTATATTTTATGAAATATTTGCGAGATGTGCGAATGCCAATTCTTGATATGAGTGCGCGCAGATCATCGCGCCTTACAACAAATAAAACCGCCCACACATGGTACAACTTCAATTGGAAGTCGAATGACTCCGAGTTTATTGGTGGTAAAGTTGGATATATTGCCGCAGCAGGTCGAACGATGGTGGCACTTTTTCGGGTGCCAATGAGCGAATTTACCTCTCGCGATATTGGCATCGTAGTTTTAGGGTCGCAAGATCAAGAGCATGATGTGCGAGAGATATTAAAATTTATACGTTCAAGTTTTGTATACGGAAGCACGATAAAGAAAGGCGAGCCCGAGGGGTCACCGTTCGTAATTCATAATGGCAATTATGGTACTGAAGAAGAATTTCAAATGTTGTTTTTGGGCGATAGTATGTTTGATAGAGGCATACGAACAGTTGTTGAAGGACAAGGAGGTGACGATTATTTATACCCGTTTAAAAAGATTCAGAGTATTATATCGGAGCCAGCGCTTACATTTGCAAATCTTGAGGGTCCTATTTCCGACAAAGGCACCAATCATGGTTCAATATATTCTTTTCGCATGGATCCTGGGGTTACAAAAGCGTTGTATGACAGCGGTATCGACGTGGTATCAATAGCGAATAATCATATGGGAGATTATGGTCGTGAAGCTCTTGAAGATGCAATGCGAAGGCTTCGTCGTGCTGGTATTGCGTATACGGGCGCTGGTTGGAATAAGTCAGAGGCAGGAACACCCACAATCATCGAACGCAATGGTCAGCGAATTGGGTTTCTTGGTTTTTCGGATGCGGGTCCAAACTGGATTGCCGCTGGTGATGCGTTAAGCGGTATTGCCATTGCTGATCCCGATGAGGTGAGTAACGCTGTTGGACAAGCTAAAGGCAAAGTTGATATACTAATAGTATCATTTCATTTCGGTGACGAGTATCAAACGAAATCAAATGCGCGCCAACAAGCACTGGCGCATGCTGCTATCGATGCGGGCGCAAAAATTGTAATCGGTACTCATCCACACGTAGCCCAGGAGGTTGAGGAATACAAAGGTGGGGTGATTGCGTACAGTCTTGGAAATTTTATTTTTGATCAAGCATTTTCAAAAGATACAAAAGAATCAATTATTTTAAAATTAAGCATGAAAGGTAAGAACATCGCACAAATCGAAAAAATTCCAATTTCATTTAATGAAACGTATCAACCGCAGGTCATGCAATAAACTATGGCATATCTTGATGACGAAAAAGTAAAATTGTTGGAAGCGCGAGCGGTTGATATTCGCATGTCTATCATTGACATGTTGTTAGTTGCGGGTACTGGTCATTCGGCGGGGCCTTTGGGTATGGCCGATATTTTTACTGCCATGTATTTTCATATTTTGCGCCACGATCCGAGCGTTCCAGCGTGGGATCATCGCGATAGAGTAATACTTTCAAACGGCCATATTTGCCCCGTGCTCTATGCTGCTATGGCGCATTCGGGATATTTCCCAGTAGAAGAACTTAAAACTTTGAGAAAATTTGGCTCGCGACTTCAGGGGCATCCACACAGAGAAAAATTGCCTGGGCTTGAGACGTCAAGCGGCCCGTTAGGAAGCGGACTTTCTCAAGCAGTTGGTATGGCACTTGCCTCGCGCATGGATTCGCGCGATACGATGTTTTATTGCTTTATGGGTGATGGCGAGCTTGATGCAGGCGAGGTGTGGGAGGCGGCAATGCTTGCAGGTCGCGATCGATTATGGAATGTAATTGGTTTTATTGATCGCAATAATATTCAGATCGATGGGTTTACTGAAGACGTTATGCCGCTTGAACCACTGCGCGCCAAGTGGGAATCGTTTGGTTGGCATGTAATCGACATCGATGGACACAACTTCGAAGAAATTGTAAATGCGGTTGAAGAGGGGAAAGCAATTTTTGAGAAACCAAAAATGATTATTGCACACACGATTCCCGGCAAAGGAGTTGATTTTATGGAACGAAAATTCGAATGGCATGGCAAGCCGCCAAACAAAGAAGAAGGCGCCAAAGCTCTTGCGGAACTGCGCACATTAGGAGGTAAAATAACCAGTGAACATGAGTAATTTGCAAAATACAAAGCTATCTTTTAGAGATTTAAGACAATCGAAACGATGGATGCGATGGATTGATGTTCTCCATTGGTTTGGTTATATATTGATAACTTTTGCCTTTTGGTGGGACACTACTCGTAATCAAACAGTTCGAGGGATAGATACAGTATTTTTTATAACTCTTCTTGGTCTTTTCATACTTTATTTTTTGATTTATAGAGTATTAAGATATTTAATAGTGTGGCAGTATCGAAGTAGTATTAGCTCGGGCTTTTATATTGCCTCAATCCTTGTCGTGGTAATAGTTATTGGTTTTATTATTTTTAGTCTGCCAGTCCTGCTTTTTGCAATATTCGGTAATTTCTAAATTATGATCTCTAAAGAAGCAAAACTTGCCCCAGATTTACTTGACTTAACAAAAGTTGAGCAAAAGCCGACGCGTATGGGGTATTTGTCTGTATTGTTATTTTAAGATATAATAATGCTATGAAAACAAACATCAAAATTAAAAAAATAATATCGCAAAGCATCACACCTTTTGCAGGGAAATGGATAGCTTTGATTGACGGACAAGTGATCGAATCGGCCACCTCGCTTGATATGTTGATGATGAAAGTACGCCGCACCCAACTACACAAGAAACCATCCATCATGCTTGTCCCCCGAAAAGATGAAGGACCCTATATTCTTTAAGGTATGAAAATTTCATTTCCCTACCTAGACAGAGGGGGAAAATTTTATCCAGTCATTGATATAGAGATTTTTGGCAAAAAATCAAGTCTTCTTGTAAAAGCACTAATTGATTCGGGGGCTTCGTTTTCTGTTTTTAGAAGCGAGATCGCCGATTATTTAGGGATCTCAATAGAAAAAGGCAAGCCCGTTTATTTGGAGGGTGTTGGTGGGAGGATACTTGGGTATTTACATACAGTGCCAGTAGCGGTTGGTAGAAAAAAATTTCACTGTAAAATCATTTTTTCAAAAGAGTTTATGGTATCATTCAACTTGCTTGGTCGTGATAATTTTTTCGAGCGTTTTGTCATCACATTTAACGAAAAACGCCGCGAGACAATTCTAAGCTAAGTCGAAGAGGCCGTTTTTAATATGAAAAGTAAAAAACGTTTAAAACAAAATAATATGAAAATAAAGGACTTTTGGGATTTACCAAAACTTGCTGTGCGCATGAAGGATGAAGATCTTTCGCAAAAGATAGATAGCATCGTTTATCCGTATAAGAATCACAAGCGATCATGAGTAAACAAAGATTTATAATTGGCCTAATCATTGTTATTTTAATGTGCGTTCTACTGTATAATTTTTTATACCAAGAGAACTCAAAGCTTCCCGAAGAGGCTCCTTGGATGCCAACAGTATGATCCACGAAGAAGCAAAACTTGCCACGAATTTACTCGACTTAACGAAAGTTGAGCAAAAGCCGACGCGTGTGGGTTGCGAGCATCGTTATTTTAAGATATAATATAGCTATGAAAACAAAGACGAAAATAAAGAAAACTGCACACAAAATTCTTGTAAGAAAGTCTACTAAAGTATATAACTTTTGGGACGATTTATTAAAGCTTGCAGTAAAAACAGGCGACAAAAATCTCGCGCGAGATATCGATAAAATTGTTTATGGCAAATAGAGTCTTCTTTGACTCCAGTGTTTTTATCGGATTTCTCAATAAAGACGATGCACTTCACGTGCCTGCACGCACGTTGGTGCAGGCTTTTTTAGATGCAAATGATTATACATCGGTAACTTCTAATTTTGTCATCAGCGAAACTATAACTGTTTTGAGTCAACGCGCCAATAAACAATTGGCTATTATGTTTGCAGAACTTATATATCATAGCCCAGCCATACATATTATTACGGTAGACCAAAGAATTGAAGCGAAAGCTGTTGAATATCTCAAAAAACTTAAAAGTAAAAATGTCAGTTTTTGCGATTGTACCATTCTTGCTATAATGGATTTATTCCAGATCCCGTATTTAGCCACTTTTGATAATGATTTTAAAAAAGGAACTAGTTCTCAATTCAAAATATTAAAGTAATAATTCAATGACTAAAGCTCTCGCGGAACTGCGCACATTAGGAGGTAAAATAACCAGCGAACATGAGTAAATTTACACAAATTATAGTTGGAGGGGTGATAGGTTTTATTCCTATAATCTTTCTCTCGCTTACTCTTATTTCACATACCCTATTTTTCAATGAATATGGCCCATTAATTTCTTTAGTTAGTTTTTTTATCATAATACTAATATATTTTTATACTAAAACTGAATATATTTTCATTGCACGAGGCATTTCAGTTGGTCTTGCAATAATTATTTTAATTATGATTTTATTAGAAATTTTTACTATCACATCTAACTCTTGAGAGATGATTCCACCAGAAGCAAAACTTGCCCCAGATTTACTCGACTTAACGAAAGTTGAGCAAAAGCCGACGCGTATGGGGTATGGCGAGGGGTTGGTGTTGGCGGGCGATGAAAATCCGAATATCGTGGCGCTCTGTGCCGATCTTACCGAGTCAACACAAATGCATTTGTTTCGAAATAAATATCCAAAACGATTTGTAGAGATTGGTATTGGTGAGCAAAACCTTGCCGCAGTAGCAAGTGGCATGGCGGCGATGGGCAAGGTGCCATTCATTTCTTCGTATGCAATGTTTTCACCGGGTAGAAATTGGGAACAAATTCGCACAACAATTTGTTATAACAGGCAAAATGTAATTATCGCAGGCTCTCACGCAGGTGTTTCGGTAGGCCCTGATGGCGCAACGCATCAGGCGATCGAAGACATGGCGATCATGCGAATTTTACCAAATATGATTGTGCTCTCGCCGTGTGATATGATTGAAGCGCGAAAAGCTACAATTGCCGCCGCACGTGCAAACAAACCCGTATATATTCGTTTTCATCGCGAGAAAACACCAATCATTACAACAAATGATACTCCGTTTGAAATTGGCAAGGCGCAAATATTTTTTGATAGTGGTAGCCCTTCGACAGGCTCAGGGCAATCACTGCTCGATGTCGCAGTGATTGCTACCGGGCCACTCGTTCATAACGCGTTACTTGCGGCAGACTTGCTTACAAAATCAGGCAAGCGCGTTCGCGTTATTAATTCACCATCAATAAAACCTTTAGATGAGGCGACTATTCTCGCCGCGGCAGTTGATGCCGGTTGTCTTGTAACGATTGAAGAGCATCAGGCCGCGGGTGGCATGGGTTCTGCAATTTCTGAACTTTTAGCTCATCATAAACCAGTGCCGATAGCGTTTGTTGCTGTTCACGATCGCTTTGGTGAATCCGGTACTCCCGATGAGCTTATTGAATTGTGTGGCATGGGCGTCTCACATATAGTTGAGGCGGCAAAAGAGGTCATGGCGCGCAAATAAATATTTATGAAATACGATTTTATAGCAATTGGTGATGTAGTGACTGATGCGTTTATTAGATTATTGCCAGAGAGTGCAGAGCTTCAAGATGGTGTTGAAAAAAAACTTTGCTTTTTGTTTGGTGAAAAAGTTCCATTTGAGAATTCACGGGTTATCCCTGCGGTTGGCAATAGCGCCAATGCTGCGGTTGCCGCGTCTCGCCTTGGCCTTTCTACGGCATTCGTTACAAATATTGGAGATGACAGAGCGGGCGAAGAAACAATTGAACGTCTGAAAATAGAAAATGTTGTTACCGATTATGTAATTTCGCAAAAAGGTAAAGTCACGAACTATCATTATGTGCTGTGGTACCAAGATGATCGTACAATCTTAATTAAACACGAAGCGTATGAATACCATTTGCCAGCACTTGAGGAGCCACGGTGGATTTATTTTAGTTCGGTTGGTGCCGGTGCGCTTCGATATCACGATGAGGTTGTCGCATACTTGCAGGCACATCCAAATGTGAAGCTTGCATTTCAACCTGGTACATTTCAAATCAAACAAGGCGCTAAAGGCCTTGCCGATGTATACAAACATTCAGAAATTATTATGTGTAACCGCGAAGAGGCACAGGCAATATTAGGTATTCAAAATCCCGATATTGCAACGCTTGCCAAGTCTATGCATACGCTTGGACCAAAGATTGTGATAATTACCGACGGTGTTAAAGGCGCATATGCGTCACAAGGCGACACTATTTGGTTTATGAGAAACTATCCTGATCCAAAACCGCCATACGAACGAACGGGCGCGGGTGACGCGTTTTCTTCAACACTTGTAGTAGCTCTTGCACTTGGCAAGTCGCTCGAGGAAGCACTCATGTGGGCGCCTATAAACTCTATGTCTGTAGTACAATATGTAGGCGCACAAGAAGGCTTGCTTCGCAAAAGCGCTCTTGAAAGGTATTTAGCGTCAGCTCCAAAAGATTATAAGCCAACAGTATTTGCAAAGATATAATAAAAAACTATGGTAACACTTAAAGAAATTTTAGCGCGAGCATCGAAGGAGCATTGGGCAGTGCCGCATTTTAACGTTTCAAACCTTGAAATGTTTCGGGCGGTTGTAGAGGCCGCATGGTACAAAAAATCCCCGGTGCTTATTGGTACGTCGGAGGGTGAACGCGATTTTATTGGTCTCAATCAGGCAGTCGCCTTAATTCATAGTTATCGCGAGCAATACCAGCTCCCGTTTTATCTCAATGCCGATCACACTCATAGCGTGGAAGCCGCAAAAAAGGCAATCGATGCAGGATATGATTCTATTCATATTGATCTTTCAAAATTATCAATCGATGAAAATATAAAAGGCACACGAGAAATTGTAGAATATGCACGTAGTAAAAATAGCGCCATTTCCGTCGAAGGCGAAATAGGATATATCGTAACCGATTCATCAAAAATTTATGAGAGTGTAGTTGAGGTTCCTCCTGAAAGTCTTGCGCGCCCGGAAGAAGCCGAACGATTCGTTAAGGAGACAGGAGTGGATCGTCTTGCGCCTGCGGTTGGCAGCATTCATGGTATTGCTGCAAACAAACCGCATCTCGATTTTTCTCGCATTGAACGCATTCGTGGTGTTGTCCCAGTGGTTGCGTTAGTATTGCATGGGGGTTCAGGAGAGTCAGATGAGCAAATAAAAATGGCGATAGAGAAGGGGATTGCTAATGTACACGTGAGTACTGATCTTCGCGTTGCGTATGTTGACGCATTAAAGAAAGAACTTGCAAAAAATGAATATGCTCCTTATAAAATAACTGGCCCAGCGCTTGAGGCAGCAAAAACAGTTGTCGCATTTAACATAGACCTTTTCGGAAGTGCAGGGAAGGTGTAAAATAAAAATATTATGGCACATAAAATTTTTGTAACGAGGAAGATTCCAACGCAGGGCACCGATATTCTTACCGATCATGGCTTTGAGGTAACGGTGAGTCAAAAAGATGGAGTACTCACGAAAGAGGAGCTTATAGAAGAGCTCAAAAAAGGTGCGTATAGCGCAGTTTTATCATTACTTACTGATCATATTGATGCTGAAGTACTTGATGCGGCTGGAAAAGATTGCAAGATTTTTGCCAATTACGCAGTAGGGTATGACAATATTGATCTCGTTGGTGCGCGTGCGCGTAATATTATGATTACCAATACGCCCGACGTATTGACTGAAACAGTAGCCGAGCACACGTTTGCGCTTATGCTTGCTATTGCACATCGCGTGGCAGAAGCTGACCGTTTTGCACGAGCTGGAAAATATGTAGGCTGGGCGCCGATGCTGTTGTTGGGTAACGACGTATCACATAAAACGTTCGGTATTATTGGTCTTGGAAGAATTGGTGCGCGGGTTGCCCATCATGCTATGCGGGGTTTTGACGCTAAAATTTTATATTACGATGTGAAGCGAAATGAAACATTTGAAAAAGAATATGGCGCTGTGTTTGTAGAGCGTGTGGAAGACATATTGCCAAGAGCCGATTTTATAAGTATTCATGTGCCACTTCTTCCTACAACAAAACATCTTATGAACGAGGCGCGGTTTTCTCTTATGAAAAAAACTGCATATCTTGTCAATACTTCTCGCGGACCAATTGTCGATGAAGAAGCATTGGCGCGCGCTCTTAAGTCCGGCGTTATTCGAGGTGCGGCTCTTGATGTGTTTGAAAAAGAACCGAGCATAAACGATGATTTAAAAACTCTTGAAAATGTTATCATAACTCCTCATATTGCGTCAGCCACCGAAGAAACTCGTACAAAAATGGCCGAAGTTGCGGCTACGAATATAGTCGAGGTGCTTTCTGGGCGTGTTCCGCCGAATATTGTTGCCTTGCCATAAGCTCTAATTCTGCTATACTGCCCAAATGCAGCAATTAATAGCTGAAAAACGAGTGGTGTTCGGCAAAAAAGTCCGAGTTCTTCGCAAAAACGGTTTTGTGCCCGCGGTTATGTATGGCAATTCTTCTAAAGCACAAGCTTTGTCTGTACGAACGGGAGATTTTTTGCGCACGTGGAAAAAGGCAGGTGAATCTACTATTGTTGATTTGAAAGTTGAAGGTGGGCTTACAAAAAACGTCCTCATCCACGAGGTTACTGTTGATCCTGTTACATCGGCACCGGTGCACGTTGATTTTTATGAAGTAGCAGCAGATCGTATGATCAAAACTCATGTTCAAATTGAATTTCAGGGCGAATCTGATGCCGTAAAATCTCTCGGAGGTGTTTTATTGAAAATTATGCACGAAGTAGAAATTGAGGCATTGCCAAAAGATTTGCCTCATGCGCTTCATGCAGACTTATCGCAGTTGAAAACATTTGCTGATCATATTGTTATTAAAGATATTAGTGTTCCGCGTGGGGTGACTTTGCTTGGTTCTCTTGATGCAGTAGTTGCAAAAGTAAATCCACCACGAACAACTGAGGAACTCGCAGGTCTGGAGACCGCTGCCGAAGTTAATCTTGAAACTATTGAAGTAGAAAAGAAAGGTAAGAAAGAAGAGGCCTCCGAAGATGAAGCGGCTGCTTCTAGTGAATAATAAATTCAGATTACAACTTAGTATTGTAGCAGTAACCGCAGCCGTTATTTTTGGTGGGTGGGGTGTTTTTGCGTTTGCAGAGTCGCTTTCAAACGATGTTGTGCAACACCGCGCCGAACTTATGGCGCAGCTCAAGGCTCTTGAAGATGAGATTACCGGGTTTCAGAAACTTATTGAACAAAAACGGTCAGAAGGGGCAAGTTTCGAGCGTGATATCACAATTCTCAATACAAAAATAAAACAAACACAGGCGCAAATCAAGGCAATAAATGTACAAATTTCAAGCCTCGATGGAAAGATTGGTGAAAAACAATTGACGATAAACCAAATTAGTTCAAAAATAAATCGCGAACAACTCTCTCTCGCCGAAGCTCTGCGCTCGCTCAATGAATTTGACGACTATTCAATTATCGAGATTTTAATGTCGTATGAAAAAATTTCTGATTACCTTGGTGATGTCGATAATATTGATATTGTACAAAAAACGTTGCAAGAGTCATTCGACGTACTCCGAGATACAAAAAAACAACAAGAAGTCGCACGTGATGATTTGATTGATCAAAAACAAGAGGCAGGCCAACTCAAATCGCTCCAAGTAATAGCACAAAGCCAACTTTTAAAAAACGAAAAAGACAAACAAACGTTGTTGAAAGAAACGAAAGGGAAAGAATCTGAATACAAAAAAGTAGTTACCGTAAAACAAAAAGATGCCGCCACCATTCGTGCTCAACTCTTCTTGTTACAAGGCTCGCCCTCTATTCCATTTGAAAAAGCGGTTGAATATGCAGAGCGTGCACACGTAAAAACAGGTGTACGCGTAGCATTTATTCTTGGCGTTATTGCTCAAGAATCTGATCTTGGACGAAATGTAGGGCAGTGCAATTTGCCTGATGACCCTCCAGAATACAAATGGCAAAAGATTATGAAACCGAGTCGTGATCAAGCGCCCTATCTTGATATAACGAGCCGCCTTGGACTTGATCCAAATTTGATGCCACTCTCATGTCCAATGTCCGTTGGATACGGCGGAGCTATGGGGCCCGCACAATTTATTCCGTCCACTTGGTTAATGTATGAATCAAAAATCGCAGCCGCAACGGGACATAAACCACCAAATCCATGGAGTCCAGAAGACGCATTTATGGCATCTGCAATTTATCTTGGAGAGATCGGAGCGAATACAGTTGCTGGTGAACGAATGGCTGCTGCAAAATATTTTGCAGGCTCAAATTGGCAGGGCTCGCTCGGACGTACCTATGCGAATCAAGTACTCGCAAAAGTAGAATTATATCAAGATCAGATAGATATTATTAGCGGGCAGTAAATGCTTTTACAATTGGGTCTAAATCGCCGCCAAGAATTTTAACAATATTGTGCCATTTTTTGCCGATGCGGTGGTCGGTGATTCTATCTTGCGGAAAATTATATGTGCGAATTTTCTCGGATCGGTCAGCCGTGCCAATTTGCTCACGACGCTCATCGCGTACTGAACCCGCCGCACCCTGCGTCTGTAGTTCATAGAGTTTTGCACGTAAAATCTCCATCGCTTTTTCGCGGTTTGAAAGTTGGCTTCGTTCGGCGCGAGAAGAAATAACAATGCCTGTTGGTTTATGAGTGAGCCGCACTGCGGTTTCAACTTTATTTACATTTTGACCACCGGGTCCGCCAGCCCGCGAAAATGTTACTTCAATTTCGTCAGGGCGGATGACTACTTCTTTTGCTTCTACTATTTTTAATATAGCGACCGAAGCGGTTGAGGTGTGCACGCGTCCCATTTTTTCGGTAGCAGGAATGCGCTGTACGCGATGCACACCGCTTTCATTTTTTAATGTTTCATAAATACCCTCGCCACGAAGTTCATATACTCCTTCTTTAATACCTCCGACATCATTTCGTGATTCATTTACGATAGCTGTTTTCCAACCACATTTTGCGGCATATTTTGTATACATGAGAACTAGATCCTCCGCAAAAAGGGCAGCTTCATTGCCACCAACTCCGGCGCGAATTTCAAGAATTACTCCAGCCATTATTTGCGAACTTTTGGGTTGCGTTTTTTGCTCGCTGGAGCTGCTTTTGCTACGCGTTTGCGGAATTTATCTACGCGACCTGCAGAGTCAATAAGCTTTTCTTTCCCGGTGTAAAACGGGTGGCAATGAGCGCAAATTTCAATTTCGATCGATTTTTTGGTCGATCCAATATGCATTTTATTGCCACATGCGCATGCAATGAGGGTGTCGGCGTAATATGTTGGGTGAATTTCAGCTTTCATATTGATTTTGCCACTGTAGCAGTGATTTTTCCTTGACGCAAGAGGCTGATTCATTTATACTCATATCCATTATGTCAGCAGAGGTTTCTGTAACAACTGAGCCACAAATACTCGACCCAAAGCTCGAAGGGCTTTTGCGTGCTGGTGTACATTTTGGATATGCGAGAACTCGTCGTCACCCACGCATGCGAAGTTTTATTGCAGGTGTAAAAAGTAATATTGAGATTTTACACTTGCAGAAAGTGCACGATCAGCT
Organism: Patescibacteria group bacterium; assembly: GCA_038063855.1. Lineage (GTDB taxonomy): Bacteria > Patescibacteriota > Minisyncoccia > Ryanbacterales > GWA2-47-10b > JBBTUF01. The sequence goes on along the minus strand of JBBTUF010000058.1, from coordinate 3,638 downwards.
TCAGAGAGCTCTTGAATTTGCAGAAACGCTTGGTCGCGAAGGGGGGGTTATTTTGTGGGTTGGCACAAAGCCAGTAGCCACGAGTCCAATCGCACGAATTGCCACAGAGCTTGGTCATCCATTTGTAAATAAGCGATGGCTTGGCGGAACGCTTACAAATAATAAAAATATTCGCGAACGAGTTGCGCATTGGCAAGATCTTGTTTTCAAACAAAAATCAGGTGAGCTCGCAACAAAATACACTAAACAGGAACAGCTTATGATTCAGCGCGAAATCGATCGGCTTGATACATCGTTCAACGGGCTTGTTGCATTTACGGGTACACCGCAGGCAATGTTTATTGTTGATACGAAAGAAGAAGGAAATGCTTTACACGAGGCACGTTTGAAAAAAATTTCGGTTATTGCACTCTTAAATACTGATTGCGATCCTGCGGGTATACAATACGCAATTCCTGGTAATGATAATGCGGCGCGAAGTGTGGAATTTGTAATGGAAGAAATTAAAGAAGCATATTTACGAGGCAAACAAAATAAAGTTCAAGAATAAAATGGCAGATATAAGTGCGCAAGCGATAAAAGAAATTCGTGATGCGACTGGCGCGTCACTCATGATGATCAAAAAAGCTTTAACAGAAGCTGCGGGCGATCGTGTGCGAGCGCTTGAAGTGTTAAAGCAATTAGGGCATGATGCCGCTACAAAAAAAGGATCTCGCGAAACACATGCGGGTCGTATCGTATCGTATGTACACTCGGGCGATCGCGTTGGGGTTTTAATTGAGCTCCGGAGCGAAACTGATTTTGTAAGTCGAAATGATGAATTTGGTGGTCTTGGCAAAAATATTGCAATGCAAATTGCAGCTACAAACCCTGCGACAATCGAAGAGCTTTTAGCTCAACCCTTTATTCGTGATGAACGCCAAACCATTACGGAGCTTATTGAAAAAGCATCCGCATCATTTGGAGAACACCTTGAGGTAAAACAGTTTGTGCGGTATGAGCTCTAGTTTTATACTATAATTAGTATATATTATTTATGATTCTTCTTTTCTCACTTTTTGCAATCACGTTTTTTGGAATGTTAATTGTGCCATTACGGCATGTTGCTGAACTTCGTAGTACAAGTGAAGATGAAGTTTTAGATCGTGATGCTGGTGCAAACAGTATTGCGTGTGTTCGTATTGTGGGCACGCTCGATTGGTTTGAGCATTGGTATGAAACAACGGCAAAAAATGCTTTTTTAAAACTCACGGATCGTGCTCTTGGTGTGTTTGAGCGCACTGCGGGGAAAGTAGCGGGCCAGACAAAAAATGTACGCGTAATGGTGCAAGAGCGCTTTAAAGTAATTCCAAGAGAATCTCTATATTGGAAGCAGATTCATTCATGGAAACGCGAAGGCAGTGGTGTAAAAGCAAAATTTGTTCTTGAAGAAGAGGGTATCGATTTTTCGAATCACCCCGACGCACGATCAAAAATATCATATTAAAGTCGGAGCCCCGATGTTTATAAATTTGCCGGGATAGCTCAGTGGTAGAGCAACTGTTTTGTAAACAGTAGGTCGTGGGTTCGAATCCCTCTCTCGGCTCAGCATGATATGATTAGGATTCGAACGGAATGCCCAATGGCATTCCGCGGGATTTGCGATTGGCAAATCGAATCCCTCTCTCGGCTCAAGGCAAATTTTAAACCGTCGGGGTAAAGCAAAGGTCCTCGGTTCGAATCCGAGAGGTGGCTCCACTTAAGTTCAATTCACAGGTTCTTTTATACTTTTGCGTGATATACTAACCGTTAGTCATGCAAAAGAAGCCAACGGTTCTAGTTCTTGGTGGGGGGTATGCGGGTGTGCGTGTTGCGCTTGATTTGGCGCGCAGTAAATCCGCGGAAGTTATTTTAATTGATAAAAATCCGTATCACGCATTACCAACGCAGTATTATGAGCTTGCAACATTTTTTCGAGATGAGCCACGTGTTGAAACAGCACAGCAATTAAAAAGTAGTTTTCATGATGCTTTGTATTCTGCTGTTATTTCACTAAAAGATCTTTTTGCAAAATATCCAGATGTCGAATTGATGCGCGCTACGGTTACATTGGTGCGTCCAAAAGATTCGTGTGTTGTACTCGCCGATGGTCGGCGTCTGCAGTATGATTGGCTTGTTTTTACACTCGGTAGCCAAACAAATTATTTTAATATTCCACATCTCGAGCAGAATTCGCTTGGCTTAAAAACAGCTGAAGAAGCGCTTAATATGCGCGACAGGCTTGATGAGCTTTTTTACAATTCTCCAAAACAGAAAAAAATTACTGTTGTTATTGGAGGAGGAGGTTTTACTGGTTCCGAGCTTGCGGGCGAAGTTGTAGGATATATGCGCAAACTTGCTCGTACTCACCAGCATCCAGCTGGGCATTGGTCATGTGTTGTGGTTGAAGCGGGGCACAGCGTACTTGGTACTTCAAGTGCGTGGGCACAGCGAAAGGCAAGAGCGCGCCTGTCGCGTCTTGGTGTAACATTTTTATTTGACCATGCGATTGTTGATGTGTGGCCGAACCTACTCTATATAGGCGAAGAGCGTAGGCCGTTGCCTTTTGATCTTTTAGTGTGGACGGCGGGAGTAAAAGGGAGTTGTCTTGGCGATATTATTGAAAGCATTACTCCATCAAAGAAAAATTGTGTACCCGCGACCAATACACTTCGTGTTGAAGGTGCCAGTAACATTTTTGTAGCAGGCGATGTTGCGGCAACATTTGATTCAAAAACAAAAATGCCAATACCCATGACTGCGCAAAAAGCATTACATGAGGCCAAATATATTTCAAAAAATCTTTCTCTTCTTATAAAAAATTCCAAGGCAGTACTCAAGCCATATATTCCAAAACAATCGAGTTATATTATCCCGCTTGGAGGTAAATATGCGCTCCTTGAGACACCTCATGTTAAGATATCGGGCAAACTTCCATGGGCACTCAAATATGTTGTGGTTTTTAAATATCTCATAACAATAATGTCTCCATGGAAATCGCTCGTTTTCCTTATGCGCGAAATTAGGCTATACACAAAAAACGACTAGATTGTTTGACAGGCCTTTGACCCGCGCTATAATCTCACCATATGGTTAAAATTAGTGAACAGGCTCCCGAGTTTTCACTCGAAGGCTATGCAGGAGGTAAGTATAAGACATATTCATTAAAGCAGTACAAAAACAAATGGTTAGTACTGTTTTTCTATCCGCTCGATTTTACGTTTATTTGCCCAACCGAAATACGTGCATTTTCAAAAAAATATGATCAATTCAAAAAGCTCAATGCCGATGTGTTGGGCGTATCAGTTGATTCAAAAGAGTCACACAAGGCGTGGGAGGAAGGATCTCTTGGGAAAATAAATTTTCCACTCCTTTCTGATTTTCACAAAAAAATGAGTCGCGACTACGATGTACTCGATGAAGAGGCGGGCACTGCTATGCGTGGCACATTTATCATTGATCCATACAACAAAATTCGTTATTTTGTGGTTTCTGACGATGATGTTGGCCGCTCGGTTGACGAAACACTGCGGGTACTTGCTGCGTTGCAAACTGGCAAATTGTGCCCCGTTGAGTGGGAGCCTGGCAAAAAAACTCTGAATTAGAAATACATAAAAGAG
>JBBTUF010000057.1:1457-2890 GCA_038063855.1 Patescibacteria group bacterium | reverse complement strand
TCAGTAGAGTTACATTATTAGGAGGTGCAACAATATCTCCGTTTGCGGCCCGACACACATTTTCAAATTTCACCGTGCGCGTAAAGCTGGTACCATCGGCATCGGTAAGCGCGGGCTTTCTGCAAATCGCGTGGCCATTATATCGATCTTTTACCTCGCCCGCTGTCAACGCGCGGTTGTAAATCACAACTTCGTCGACAGACCCGTTGAAAAAATCCTTGACGACATTCGCATCAACATTCCATCCGTAACGTGCTCCAATATAAAATGGGTAGCCGTGAAAACTTAAATTCGTAAGTGGAGGGGATGGTGTATTATTAGTATTGACCAATACACCATCTATATATAACTTTGGGATTCCATCACCCCCCACAGCTAAAGATGATTTGAAAGTACCCACTACATGATGCCAAGCGGTAGTATTAAGAGCCGCTCCAGTATATGTAATGCCCCAATTGAAACAACAAGGATCGCCCGGCCGTATAGCAGGAACCGTGAACACTGGCTTTCCGGCATTTACTGCCAGCCCACCGTTGTTAAAAACATCATTAGGAATGCCCGAACTACCCGCAAAGTTTGAATAGACAATCGCCTGCCATCCAGTTGTGTTATTAAGTTTTATCCAAGCTTCCGCAGAAAATTCTTGTACCATACGAAGGCTCCATGCCGGAATTGTAGTTTGTATATACTGTCCTCCAGTGAAACTTGCGGCATTATTTAATTTACCCGCCACCCAAGAGGGAGTACTGAATGTCCCTGGGTTTGTTGAGGTCGAAGTATCTGATACTGGCGCGCCACTCGACTCATCCAAATGCCAGCGGCTTACAATTTCGGCAGTTGAGGTGGCAAAGTTATACTTTTGCGTAGAGCTTACACCATCAAAATATAAACAGCGCTCATAGCCGAGCTCTTCTTTTGAAAAATAATGCGTCCAGCTAAGATCGCGCAAATGCCGTACGCCCTCAAGCCCCTCTTCCATCAAAAATGCCGCCTGCACCTTATCGCTTGCCTTTGAAACCGCTCGAAACGAGATGGAAGCGGCTCCAAAAAACGAACCAATAGCCGCGGAAAAAATCGCCCCCACAACAATAAGCTCTACTATTGTAAATGCTTTTTTAAAGTTTTTGCGCCAAGATTTCACCTTGCTATTATTGTACACCTATACGCAGGTTTCCGCTGTGCAAATACCTGTTGATTACGCGGGCTTACTTGTTTCGGTAGGTGGTTGTAGTACGACATAGTAAGTCAGAAATCACGATTAAATCTAATAGGATTTTATCTTACATCGATGCGTTCCAAAATTCTGAATCCATCCATAATGGCGTCACAAAGAAAATCTTCCAGCTGACTATGGTCATTTTTGATTTGAGCCTTATAGAGATATGTATAATAAAGCTGTTTTTGTTCCTGACGAATTATCGCTGGAGCAAAAT
>JBBTUF010000057.1:0-1447 GCA_038063855.1 Patescibacteria group bacterium | reverse complement strand
AATTAGCACGAATAAGCATAGCGCTCATAATTAAGCGTCCAACACGGCCATTACCATCAGAAAATGGGTGAATCTGTTCAAGTTGACTGTGGACACTTGCAGACAAAGCGACAATATCTTTGGTTTTAAGAGCGGCTCTTTCCATCAATCCCTGCATTAATTTAGGAACTCTTATATAATTTGTGGTCGGCAAATTAACCCCGGCGATTCTAACGCCATGGTTGCGATAAATACCAGCATCCGGCCGGACGCCATTCATAAGAATGCCATGGAGTTTAAGTACTAGATCCCCATTGATATTCTTTTTTTTGGAAACATACTCGAATAAATAATTTAAAGCTGTCTGATGATTTTTAGCTTCTAATTGTTCTGTTAAGCTTTTATTAGGCAGAGCCATATTATCAAAAAGAATCGCCGCCGTATCTGGTTCGGTAAGAGTGCTACCCTCGATGCTATTACTATGGTAAGTTAGCTTTAAAATAAATTGATCGCGAACATCTGGATTATCTAAAATCTCATTTACAACACTTTTATATTCTCTGGACTTTTGTTGCAATGCTTGTTTCTTAGATGTAAGTTGATCAGAAGAAATTATCTTTTGCCCAGTCACTTCTAAAAATAACTCATCAATAGAAGCTTGCATTTTTTGTCTTGGAATAGATTTACCAGTCCACCAGCTATTAAAAGCGGCAAAAGATACACCAAATCTTTCGGCTAGTTTAGTTTGGGTTAAACCCAACACTTTTTGGATGATTTCCAGTTTTTGACGTATAGTCATATACATTAATTTATTTGTAATAGGATATTGTTATTTTACCAAACTTTATAAAGTTACGCAAAATAACAGAACTTTATAAAGTTTCGAGCATGTCACCAAATCAACAACCCCGCCCCAGAGGGGCTTGGGCAAGCTTCAAATTTATCGCGTAAGAACTCCACCTTGCTACTATCTGTACACCAATGCACCGGTATTTGCTGTGCAAATACCGGTTGATTACGAGAAGAGACGCTTATTTTGGGTGAGCGATGATTGAGCGCGGCTTCAACGGCAGGATTTTGATCAATAAGAATCTTGCGTCTGTCACGCGTCGTAGGCGAAATGAGCATCTGGAAATTTGGTTTTCAAGAAATCTCGAAGCTCATTGATTTGTTTTTGGTGCATGAGATACTTGTCAAACATCTCTTGTATATCCACTTTTGTGGGCAGTTGTTGCATGACAGCAAGAATCTTTGTGGTGTTTTCATTCATAAGATCGCCAAGCCGGTCGATATCTTCTTTATGCGTGATGTCGTTCTCGATCATTCGAGCAAGTTCATCAACGGTAACTCGTTGTGTGGTTTTTTCCTCCATACTCAAAGAGTAGTGAAAAAAGAAATTCCGTCAAGCAGCAGGAACCTGTGAATGAAAACGGACCAAATATCACCCGCCAAGGTGAGACCTTGGATT
>JBBTUF010000056.1:0-24801 GCA_038063855.1 Patescibacteria group bacterium | reverse complement strand
TACTTCATAAACGCGAACCCTATCGTGTTGATATTGTGCGAGTACTTCGACATGCGCGCGAAACACATACTATTATGGAAATTGATGCACATCCATATCGGCTTGATTTAAAAGACGAGCATATACGAATGGGTGCGCAAGAGGGTGTTTGGTTTAGTATTGATACCGACGCGCACCGGGTTGCACAGTTATCATTTTTGGAGTATGGTATAGGGCAAGCGCGTCGCGCAGGATTATCTCGTCATAGTGTAATAAATACACTTGGTCTTGGAGCTTTAATGAAGTTTCTAAAAACTCCTAAAGAAAAACGCAAACTTTTGGCGTTATAATAGGCAGGCGACGACAAAAAACAAAATGCAAAATAAACCAAAAAAAGTAAAAGTAGAACAATCTGCTGGTGCTATCTTATTTCGCAGGCAGGGAAGGCGGGTGCTTTATTTGTTGTTACAGCACACTCGAGGTCATTGGGCGTTCCCAAAAGGTCATGTTGAAAAAGGTGAACGATCGATTGACACCGCGCGCCGCGAAATTCGTGAGGAAACAAGTATTTCTCGTATCCGGTTTTTTCCAAACTACAAAGAAACAATTCGTTTTCGCTTTCAATGGCCGCCAAAATCTGCGGACGCCGAATCGCGTCTGAAGTTTGTTGTATTCTATTTAGGGCAAGTATTTTCCTCCGATGTGAAACTTTCGGAAGAACATAAAGATTTTCAATGGGTGCCGTATGACAAAGCTATGAAGATACTCAAACATCGTAATGTGCGAGATTTACTTGAGAAAGCGCACGCGCTCGTCATGACAAATAATCAAACCCAAGCAGTTGTATCATAATCATTTTACAAAAGTAACAAAAATCCCCCAAATGGGGGATTTTTGTTACTTTTGTGCCTCCGCGAGAACTTTTCGGAAAACTTCTAGATGATGTTCTGCAAGTGTTGCCAGAATCTTGCGATCAAGACCGATATTTGATTTCTTAAACTTGTCGATCAGCTTGCTATAGGTAGTACCTTCTGCTCGGGCGCCTGCATTGATCTTAATGTTCCAAAGGGCTCGAAATGTGCGTTTTTTCTTGCGGCGGTCATGGAACGAGTTGGTATAAGCATGCAAGAGCGCTTCTTTTGCTGCTCGTTCTTTCTTTGAACGTTGCCAGCGAAATCCTTTTGTTTGTTTTAGGACATTGCGCCTTCGTTTGAGTGCGCCCATTCCTCGTTTTACTCGTGTCATAGTTCGAATTTCTCACTATTGTTATCCTGAAGTTGTTGAAGGGTCATGAATTTGGAAGATAGCGATTTTTAATTATTTTACCAAAATCAAACTCTTTCCAGCCCTTGTTTGCTAGCTGTTTAGATCGGCTTTGCTTCGCGCTGAAGTGGTTTTGGTGAGGTTTGCGCTTCAGAATTTTGCCGGTTTTCGTTACTCGTATTCGTTTTTGTACTGATTTGTTTGTTTTTGCCATGATCGGGCTCTATGGTTATAAGAAGGCCTCGTGGACCTTTTTTTGGAGCATCAGATACCTTAAATGGTATCGTTATCGCTTCAAGAATCTTTGATAGCCGGCTTTCAATAAACTTTTTATCTAAATACTTCTCGCGACCACGTAATGTGAGTTGAATTTGTACTCGGTCACCCCCTCGAATGAACTCTTCAGCTTTTTTAGCTTTGAGTACAAGATCGTGTGATCCAGTGCCTAATCGAACCCGGAGGCCGCGTATTTCAATTTCTTTCGTTTTTTTCTTTGCCTTTCGGCTTTCTTTATCAAGTTGGTACAAATACTTCCCATGATCCATTATTCGTGCGACAGGTGGTTGAGCAGTCGGTGCGATCTCGATTAAATCAAGACCGGCCAGTGAGGCAAGGCTAAGGGCATCTGCGAGAGATTTAACCCCTAAGTTCTCACCCGAAGCCCCGATAACTCGAATTTCTTGTGCTCGTATGGAATTATTGATGCGTGGTCGTGGTACCAATGTGCTCGTATTCTACACAGGGAACGGTATATCGTCAAGAAGGGGCGGCGTGGTGGGCTTGTTATCAACAATAGTGATTGTACGCTCTTACACGCGTGGTATAATGTGTCCTATGGTAGCAATGTTTCAGGATCGGTGGTTTATTTGGACCGTTGTAGGTGTTGTGGTAATTGGTATTGGTACATGGGCGTACATACAGTATGCTCTTATCCAGATGGATGTAGAAAGCATGAACTTCGCGGCTCAAATACCTTCAAAATTCATATAAACTAAAATTTTATTACGAGGCTTGCTTTTTATTAAAAGTGTGCTATAATCCAAATCGGGCTTGTTCTCCCAAATTTTATGTGGAGGTGGGTGATGGCAGATCGCGGTATCAAAGTAATTGCGGCGGGCAGAATCATGAGGAAAGAGTGTGGAGGGCGTGAGCTCGAATCGGTCTTTATGCATGGTGGCGCTCGTATTCGACGAGTGCAGACGGTGCCCAAAGGCAAGAAGCTTCACAGCATCTGCTACACAGCACAGTAGTATTTTTTTCGCTTTGAATTGTTAACTCTCCGGAGAAGCCTTCCGGAGAGTTTTTTTATTCAAAAAAGTTATGCAGTCTGCCCAAGATGTAAATTTTATAGTAAGGTACTCCAATAAGCTAAATTATTTATAAGTATGAAAAATATTCAAGAGGTATTTGATCGGATACAAGAAGTTCGACGAGAACAGCGCGAGTTGAGAGGCTCATATAAAGATGCGCTCGAAAATAGTACTCAATATCGAGAAATTATTGAGGAGTATAAAAAGATTCGCGAGAAAAAACTTCGCATTGAGCACGATATTCAGCGCGCTTCATCGGCCGAGTTTGCTCGACTTGAGAGTATTAAAAATAGCTTAAAGACTGACAATGAGATGTTGAGCGATATAGCTTTGACGCATCTCATGAAAGGCGAGAGCATGGGCATTACCGACGAGCACAGCAATCAATACGAGCCGATATTTTCTGTTAAATTTAAAAAGAAATCATAAAATTTTTCAAAAAGAAAAAGCCTCACACCGATTACGCAGCGGAGGCTTTTAGTTCAAGACTTTCGTCTGGTTTAATAAGGCTGGTGCCACAGAACGGACATTCTAGAATTGGTTTTGGCTTTCCTCCTGATTTAATCCATGTATCAAGAGAAGGACAGAGCTGAGGTGGGGTGCTATCATGCGCGTCGTTCGGTAGAGTTATAATGTATCCACGCATATTTTCTCCGCATTCATGAGTCATATCACACCTCTTTCTGATTTCGAGAGTAGTGCATCCAGAATGGGAGGACAAGCAAACAGATAATTGCCATTGCGATTAAAACATATCCAATTACTAGCATTCCGAATGGCTCGACGAGCATCATTAGTTCTTTGTGTGGTGAGTGTAGTTTTTTCCACCAAAGATATCGATTTGTTATCGTAACTTCCGCCCAGCTACCAACAATAAGAACTGCAAGGATCCAAAGCAACACTCCGATTTTTCGTTTGTTGCTCATAAGCATTGCCTCCATCTTTGCTCGTTGGGAGAGGAATTTTGAGCATTCTATGGCTTAACAAAAAACTGTCTATTATTAATCAAACACAAAAAGCAGTCTTTTTGCAATTCGTTGTGAAACTAGAAAGATACTATTCGAATACTTCCAAACATTACCTTTACTTTTAACTCAAAATTAGGTTTTTGTAATTGAGAGGGCGTATGCTCAACTTGCTGTTTAAGTAGTGATTCAAAAAGTTATTTAAAACCGAGTCTTTCTAGGCTTGAGTCTATCTTCCGCATATAAGCACTATCACTTGACGGTCATCTCAATATTTGCAACCTCAATACCATTAGCAATTATAAAGTACCCAGGGTATGAGCTGAACTCAAAACCAGGATGAGTTGCGAGAACGCTATATTTTCCAGCCGATAGTGAAATTTCATATCTGCCGTCGGCATCAGAGGTAGTTTCTTTATTAATTTTTCCGTCTGCAGAGGTGAATTTTATTTTAGCTCCTACGATAATTTCTCCAGCTTCACTACTTACTTCTCCTGTAAATCCACTGTGTATGGTGGGTGGCGGCAAGGGGTTTGCTTGCTTTGGGGCTGTATTTGGAGGTTGAGTGCCTGGAGTGGCTTGTGTGGTAGGCGTGGTACTAGCTGTTGGTGGCTGCGAGATTATTTGATTATATTCATCACGTAATTTTTGTTCCTCTTGTTGATAATTTTTTTGTATGTCTTCTAATGTGCCATATTTTTGTATAAAATTATTTTTTTCTGCCGATTTTTTCTGATAAAAATGCCAATACTGAATCCCGAAAGAAGCTATAATAATAAACAGCAGCGTGTACATGTGCTTGTTAGAAATATAATGGACGCCTTTCGGTAAATTGATATATCTTTTTAGAGAGATAAAGGTTGCAGCAAAAATTACAGCAATACTGCATACAGAAATTGTGATGTCTTGCACTATAAGAGAGGCAGTAAATGAAGTTTTGCCACCAGCAAATATTGTAAATAAAAGCGCGCCTGAGCCAGAAGTAAAAAGATTAACAATGGTTGGTACAAATGCCGCTATAGCGCTAATTGTTTTAATTGTATTTGGGTCAATTTCTGTTCTTGATATAACATATTTAACGCCAAAGATGCTTCCTGCAAAAATAGCAACAATACCTAAAATAAAAGAAAATAAGCTTGTGGCAATAGGAGAGAGTTGTACATAAGAAAAAATTGCGCCCTGTAAAGCAAAAAATGCTATGTAAACAAATATGATTCCAGTGCTAATATTTGTGCCAGTCCACGCACTGTCAAATTTTGGCAGGGGTGGTAATTGTGGTAGTTCTGGTTGCTTGGCTTCTCCCTCCATAGGCTAAAAATTTAAATTAACTAATATATAAAACGACTGTTGTTCATTATACCAATAATTTTAGGTAATTAGTTACAAGTTCAATTCCTGTTACTTATCACAAAAAATACCCTTATCAATTAAGGGCATTTTCGTTGTGGAAGCGATGGGAATCGCGCGCTTTCTCAGCTCACACGCGGATTTTCGCTACGCAAGTCGTTTTCTTGCAAAAGCAAAACCAGATCCTGATTTTAGATATTTTTCAAAATCATACGCTTTTTTCTCATCAGAGAATGCGCAATACCAAATAAGCCGAAAAGGCTTTTTACTTGAAGAGTATTTGTTACCGCCTGAATTATGAGCGGCTAGTCGCTTCTTTAGATCGGTTGTCGTGCCGACATATTTACTATCGTCTTTAAGGCTTTTTAATATGTAAACATAGTACATTTTTTGAGTATACAAAGAGATGCCCTGCTATGCCATAGGCTACGCAGGACACTTCTTCGTTTTATTTTTATTCGAAATGCTCGCGTTCTATCGGGAAAGCTATGTGGTGCGTGCACTTCGAAGCTCCAGAAGGAGCGAAGAAGTGGAAGTGGTGGGAATCGAACCCACATCGAAAGAGGTTTTGTTCACAACGTCTACATAGATAGCTGGTCTTGAGTACTCACAACTTTGCGACCAGCAAAATGTTGCGAGGGCGCTCTGTAAGGGTCTCTCATATTTCCAGAGCAGAATATGAGACAAGCTTGAAATATAACACCGATGGTTCAACCCTCAAGCATGGTTGAGTCGATGCCCTTATCCATTACGGGTAGGGGATACACCAAGTCAGTTAGGCAAAAGCCATAGCTGGCTGGCGATTAAATAAGTTTGCACTTATTTTGTGAAGTGTTTTACGAGCGTCTTCAGCTCGCTATGCATTATGTACGCCCCGCTTCCTCGAGGCCTATCACTCCCATAATTTATATTTTCTCGTTTTTGTTCGGTCTTAATCCCGCAGTGCTGAAATTTATTAGAAAAGTGCGGGAACCCTACAACCTCACAAAACTCGATTAAATATAGCTATTCATTTTTCAAGGCCCTGTCAACCATGCGTTTCGTCTCGCGCTTTTTGATTGTCTCGCGTTTGTCGAATTTTTTCTTGCCGCGTGCAATACCAAACGAAAGCTTGATCTTCGAGCCTTTATTATATAACTTAATTGGCACCAATGTCAAGCCTTTTTGGCTTTGATTTCCGGTAAGTCGTGAGATTTCTTTTTTATGAAGCAACAGTTTGCGCGTGCGGTCAGGTTCGTAGTCGCGAGGCGTGTTGTTTGCTTGATAGGGGGGGATAGTAACGCCAACCAAAAAAACTTCGTTACCTCGGACAAGCACGCGGCCACCTTCCAAGTGAGCGTTGCCTTTTAAAATTGATTTTACTTCAAAGCCAAAAAGCTCGATGCCTGCTTCAAACGTTTCGAGAATTTCATAATCAAAATATACTTTCTTATTTTGTGTTGGCATAAATTTTCGGCAACTTGCTTTTACGCACAGCTTAACCCAAAGGGCTCCGACGCTGATGCGAAAAGCTAGTTGCCTTCAATATAGTACAAATAATGAATTTGCGTTAGAGTGGCTATATATTTATGTCACAAAACATACAGAAAATGATTCGAGATATTCTTGCCCAAGAAGTTGGGAGTGATATTTTGTTTTCAGTCGAACGGTCAGAGATTGAGGCGCATGGTGATTATTCTTCAAATATCGCACTTGTGCGCGCGAAGCTTGAACGCAAGGCTCCGCTTGAAATTGCGGCTACTATCGCGACGCGGATAAAAGAAAAACATTCAAACATATTTCATTCGGTGGAAGCAGTGCCTCCAGGTTTCTTAAATTTTTATTTAGCGCCTGAGTTTTTGCGAAGGGAAATTCTTGAGTTTTTAAAACCTGCAAAAAAGAAAAATCTTGGGCGCGCTTGTGTTGAATTTATTTCCGCAAATCCTACGGGTCCGTTGCATGTTGGGAATGCACGGAGCGGTCCTATTGGCGATGTAATAGCAAATTTGTTGGCATGGCAAGGATACAAAGTTACACGCGAGTATTATCATAATGATGCAGGAGCACAAATGGGAAAGCTTTCGGCAACCATGTGGCACTGGTATTTGCGCGCATGTAATAAAAAGTCTGAATTTCCTGAAGATGGGTATCCGGGCGATCACCTCGAAATTATTGCGCGTACTGCAAAGAAAAAATTTGGCACTAAATTGCTCACAGATAAAAAAGGTCAAACAAAACTGACAGAATTTACTTTTGGCGCACTTGAGAAAGAAAACTTCGCAACAATCAAAAGCATGGGTATTCGGTTCGATCGAGTTGTTCGAGAAAGCATTCTGGCGAAAACAAAAACAAAAAAAGTGCTTGTAGAGCTTGAGCACAAAGGTCTTCTTAAGAAAAGAGAGGGTGCAATTTGGTTTTCACCCACCGAGGAACTTGAAACCGTTGTTGTAAAGTCTGATGGCACGCCGATCTATTTTGCAAATGACATTGCATATCATAAAGAAAAGTTTGCTAAAAATGACTTTGTCGTTGATGTTTTTGGTGAGAACCATGAGGCGCACATTCCAAAGCTGTATGCAGTTGCCGATGCATTTGGCTTCTCGCGTGAAAGGTTAAAAATTGTGGTGTATGGGCATGTAAGTTTAAAAGAGGGCGAAAAGGTTATTGCCATGTCGAAACGAAAGGGTAATTTTGTAACAGCCGAAGAAGTAATTAAGGCGGTTGGGGCTGATGCATTTCGATTTTTTATGCTCGAGCATGCGCCGCGTAGCAGTATGCAATTCGATCTTAAGCTTGCGAAAGCAAAATCAAGAGAAAATCCCGTGTATTATGTTCAATACGCACATGCGCGCACTTCGGGAATTCTGCGAAAAAGCAAAGCAAAAATTGATCTCAAGAAGGCCGATTGGTCTTTGCTTGAAACAATGCCCGAGATTCGCCTCATGAAGCAGATCCTCGCGTTCACCGAGGCGGTTGATGAGACGGTGAGCGATTTCGAAACCCAGTGGCTTACGCGCTATGCGTATGAGCTTGCGCGAACTTTTACGCATTTTTATGAAACAACCCACGTGATTAGTGAAGACAAAAAATTAACCGCCTCACGCCTTGCACTTGTACTGTTGACACGCAATACACTGCAGCGTATCTCAAAACTTCTTGGCATTTCTGCCCCCGAGAAAATGTAGAGCTTGAAATGCAGAGCAAGATCGTTTATTATATTTTTTATGGATATGTCAGAACCAAAAAATATAATAGTGGGGCTTGTGGTGTTGGTCGTAGTTTTCGGGGGTATCGTGTGGGCTGGAAGTCGTAGTCCCGCGCCCGTGCCTGAAGTTGCAAAAAATACCGATCAAGCTCAAAACATTAATAACAAGCCAACACAAAATATGAATCCAGGAGAAGTAACACAAGAAAAAGTAAAGGCTACCATTAAAACAGCAAAAGGTGCGATTGTTATGGAGCTGTATCCAAAAGCCGCTCCAAAAACGGTTGAGAATTTTGTTGCGAAAGCGCGTGCAAAATATTTCGATGGCCTTAAATTTCATCGAGTAGAAGATTGGGTTTTGCAAGGAGGCGATCCATTTTCACGCGATGAATCAAAGAAGAGCATATGGGGAACTGGTGGAGGCAATATCGATACAGAGTTAAGTCAAATGCCGTTTGTCATCGGAGCGGTCGGTGTTGCGCGCGGAGGCGATATTAAAATATCAAATGACTCGCAATTTTTTGTCGCAAAGAAAGATGCTCAATTTCTCAATGGTCAATACACGCTTTTCGGGCAAGTTACTGGCGGCATGGATGTTGTGCAGAATATGGTGATCGGCGATACAATCCAATCGATCACGATTGAATAAATCTAAAAAATCAATACAATAGAGAAATGCGAAGTGAAGACGAAGTCCTTGGATTTTGGGCTCGTAAAAAAATCTTTGAACGAAGTGTAAAACAAGGTGGCGCGCGCGCGCGGCGCTTTGTTTTTTTTGAGGGTCCGCCGTATGCCAATGGTATGCCGGGCATTCACCATGTAGAGGCGCGCGCGTTTAAAGATGTAGTCGCACGGTACAAAACAATGCGGGGATTTCGAGTCGAGCGACGAGCCGGCTGGGACACACATGGATTGCCTACGGAGATGGCGGTTGAGAAGAAACTCGGTATTAAATCAAAGCGAGAAATTGAAGAGCGTGTGGGTCTTCGCGCGTTTGTGGAGGCGGCGCGAGCCGATGTGTTTATCTATAAGTCGCAATTTGAGCACATGACTGAGCGCATGGGATACTGGCTTGATTTTGAAAATGCATATGTGACGATGCATAACAGTTATATCGAAAGCCTGTGGTGGATTATCCAACAATTTCATAAAAAAGGACTGTTGTATGAGGATAATAAAATTTCGCCTTGGTGTGTACGATGCGGTACGACTTTGTCGAGCCACGAACTTGCGCAGGGATATAAAAAAGTTACCGATGAGTCGGTATATGTGCGCTTTCACTTGAAAGAGCGCCGTGCCGCACTTCTTGTGTGGACTACTACGCCATGGACATTGCCTGCAAATGTGGCAGCTGCCGTAGCTCCTGATCTTGAATATGTAACAGTTGACGATAGAGGTGAGAAATTTATTTTGCTTGGCACTCTTGCTTCTAAACTTTTTCCTGAACTCAAACCATTATGGCGCGAGAAAGGAGCAAGCCTGCTCGGATTAAAATATGAGCCTTTGTATCCGCACGAAGGTAATGCGTATTCTGTTGTTGCTGGCGATTTTATTACTGATGCAGATGGAACGGGTGTAGTACATATTGCTCCCGCTTTTGGCGAAGACGATATGCAGGTTGGCAAGCGCGAAGGGCTCGCGATTTTTAATACAATAGATGATGATGGCAAATTCACAGATGCTGTACCGCAGTGGAGGGGAATTTTTGTGAAAGACGCAGATCCACTTATTATCAAAGATCTTGATCAAAAAGGGTATTTATGGCGTCGGGTGCCCTACGAGCATGAATACCCGCATTGCTGGCGATGTGACACGCCATTATTGTATCGAGCGCGAAGATCGTGGTGGGTACGAGTTTCAAGTATTCGTAAGGAATTAGTAAAGGAAAATTCAAAAATAGAGTGGCATCCGGGTCATCTTCGTGATGGTCGTTTTGGCGAATGGATTCGAGAAGCGAAAGATTGGGCGTTTAGTCGTGAACGATATTGGGGCGCACCGTTGCCGATTTGGAAATGTCCCACCTGTGTTATGAATACGGTCATTGGTTCCGCGGAAGAGATCTCTCGGCTTTCAAAAAAATCTGATAATACGTATTATTTGATGCGCCACGGGTTTTCAAAAAGTAATTTGCTTGGTGTTGGATCCTCGTTGCCAAAAGATGACACATACGGCCTTACACCTCGCGGGAAAGCAGAAGTAAAAAAAATAGCAGCGAGTCTTAAAAAGGTAAACATCGATCTTATTATTGCCTCAAACTTATTGCGTACAAAAGAATCTGCGGCGATTCTTGCACGAGAGCTTCGAGTGCCAATTTTGTATGATGACGAACTTCAAGACATACATCTTGGAGACCTCGAGCGCACGACAGAATCAATTTCATATCGTGATGGATTGAGTAATGAAGAAAAGTTTGTAAAAAAGTTTCCAGGGCATGGAGGTGAGTCGTGGGGCGATGTGCGTGATCGCATGTATCGTTTTTATAAAAAAACAGAGAGTCTTCACCAAAGAAAGAATTTGCTTGTTGTGGGGCATGCTGATCCGCTGTGGTTTCTAGAATCGATCATTGGAGCAAATCTTGAGCCCGACCAAATCCCTAGCGCACGATACATGAAAAATGGTGAATTGCATAAAGTAAAATCCCGAGCCCTGCCACGTAATGATAAGGGTGAGACCGATTTTCATAAGCCATATATCGATGAAATTGAGCTTTCGTGCGAAGTATGTGCGACACCAATGACTCGGGTTCATGAGGTTGCTGATGTGTGGTTTGATTCAGGCTCAATGCCATATGCCGCATGGCATTATCCGTTTGAAAATAAAGAGCGCATCGATAAGAAAATTTCGTACCCCGCAGATTTTATTGCCGAGGGCATTGATCAGACACGGGGATGGTTTTACTTATTGCTTACTGTTTCTACCTTGCTGGGGAAGGGTGCTCCATATAAAAATGTTATGTCGCTTGGGCATGTGCTTGATAAAGCGGGTAAAAAAATGTCGAAATCAAAAGGTAATGGTGTTGATCCATTAAAATTATTCGAAAAATATGGCGCTGATGCAGTGCGCTGGTATTTTTTTACAATCAATCAGCCTGAAGATTCAAAACTTTTTAATGAAGAAGATGTAGTGAAAGCAAAACGAAATTTTCTCGATCTTCTTTTAAATACACTTCGGTTTTATGAGCTCTATGGAAGTTCTGTAAAAAAAACTCGTCTTACTCGAGGTAAGTCGAAGCAGGAAAAGGTAACGCATGTGCTTGATCGTTGGATTTTGTCGCGACTTGCTGCTCTTGTCGATGATGCTACGCGGCGCATGGATGCGTATGATATTGTCGGTGCGGCGCGCGCTATTGAAGACTTTGTGGCAAACGACGTGTCGCGATGGTATGTACGACGCAGTCGCGATCGCATGAAGGATGGAGCAGGGCTTCAAGTTTTACGTTCTGTGTTGTTGGATCTCGCGCGCCTGTCCGCACCGTTTACTCCGTTTGCTGCTGAAATTGTATATCGTGCGTTGGATGGTGATGCCGAGAGCGTGCATCTCGATGTGTGGCCGGCACGGCGTGCATACACCAAGAAATTAAATTCTGATATGCTCGAGGCGCGTCGAATTGCGGCTCAAGGTCTTGAGTTGCGTGCGCGTGCGAGCATTAAAGTGCGCCAGCCACTCGCGTCGCTCACTCTTAAAAGGACAAGCTTGAAGGACAAGGCGCTTTTTGAAATTTTGAAAGAGGAGTTAAATGTGAAAAAAATTTTTGTTGATAAATCAATCGATGAAGAAGTCGTTCTTGATGTTACGATCACTTCTGAGCTTAAAACCGAGGGCGAGATTCGTGAACTCATTCGTTCATTGCAAGACGAAAGAAAAAAGCAAGATTTGCAACCAAAAGATTTTATCAATGTTGAATATTTTGTTACAGATAATGCCGTGTTTCCACGCGATATGCTTGATCAGATCAAAAAAGGAGCTCGCATTAAAACGTTTACGACAGCACGCACGCGAGAAGCGATTATTCAAATAGGTGTTATTGCGATTACTAAAGTAACAAAATCTTTGTAGGTAGTATGAGTGTTTATTATGGTACTGATGCTCGTCTAATTTCTGCGCGAGATTGGGGTGAGGCAGATCGATTAATGACATTTTTTACTCGTGACTTAGGTCGAGTTGATGCAGTCGCAAAAAGCGTTCGACTCGCCAAGTCAAAATTGAGTGGCCATTTAAATTTATTTTCTCGCGCTCGTATAATGGTAACCCCAGGTCGAGAATATTGGCGGCTTCTTGACGCAGAGCAAAGTAGCGAATCGAAAGTTTCTTCTGACGCACTATTTTTTGCTCAAAACATCGCGCAATTTTTGGTGAGTATCACTGTGCGAGATGAGTTAGCGTATGGTTTTTGGGAAATTGTATCTTCTTTGGATACAATTCGAACAACCGAAGCTCTCAATCGTGCAAAGATCAATTCACTTCGTATCGTTGGTATGTTGCCCGAGAAAGATGATTTAAAGATCTTTTTCTCTCCCAAAGCTATTGTGTTTATTGAAAGTCGGGCTCATGGGGAATGCTTTGCTGATCTTGTGGAAGTCGATGCATTTGATGCTGGTATACGGCAAATTCTTGCAACCAATCATATGGTATAATGTTGGAATACTATTTATTTTATGGCTATCGATGATTTGCGGCGGCGTATATTTCAAAAAGAAGAAGATTTCTCAAAGCGTTATGATAAATCTCCGTTACAGAAACACAAGGAACAGAGTCAAGTTTCATGGAGTGATGAGAAAAAAAATATAACACCGCCATCACCACAAATGCAGCAAGAGCAAAAAAATTCACACAGAATTATTCTGTGGGGTCTTGTAGGTGGGTTATTTGTTATTGTTGGGCTTGTTGTATTCTTTCTTTTGCCGGGCGGGTTTACGGTTGGTAATGATACATTGAAACATATTAATTTTCGAGTTGAAGGTGGAGAGAAAGTCTCTGCAGGCAAGAGTGTGACATGGAAAGTCCTGTATAAGAATGACAATCAAACGAGTCTTGAGAATGCCACTATAACATTTGAATTTCCGGAAACATCGCAACCACTGGTGGGTGAATTCTCTAAAACAGGTCTGAAACGCGAGAAGCGGGAACTTGGAACACTCGCACCAAATGTGCAGGGAGAGGAAATCTTTTCTGCAATTGTTTTTGGAGCGAAAGACTCTGTATTGAAAGGGAAGACGTATCTTGAGTATCGGCCAGAGAGTACATCAGCACGTTTGTCAAAAAATACAGAGTATGAATCAAAAGTAACGGAATCTCTTTTAGGTATTGCGATTGAAATGCCGGAGAATTTACAAAAAGGTCAAGAGACGGATATAAAATTTCATGTGACTTCAAATGCAGAGATAGTGTTCAAGGGACTTTCGCTTCAAGTTGCATATCCCGAAGGTTTTGATTTTATTTCTACAAATCCATCGGCGGCACGAGCTAATAATATTTGGCTTATTGGAGACATAGCACCAAATTCAGAATATGTTGTTACGGTTAGGGGGAAGGTAAAGCAAGTTGTTGGCCCACAAACATTTTATGTCGATGTGGGTTTGTATGATCGTATTGAGAATAAATTTGGCGCTGTTTTTGCTTCAGCCTCAGATTCATTTGATGTCCCAGAATCATTACTTGCACTTTCATTTTCATCGAAAGACGGGGAGATTGCTCCAGGCATCATACAGCTTGGTAAACTTCTGCGCGTATCCGTTGATTGGAAAAACAATCTTCCGGTGGTTGTCCACAATGTGAATATTGAGGTTGCAGTCGATGGGTCAGTTCTGGACTTGACCACGCTTCAAAGTAAGGGGGGTGAAGTGCAAATAAATTCCAATACTCTCAAATGGCTTGCCGCGCGTATTCCCGCGCTTTCATCGGTTGACCCGGGTGAATCTGGACAATTTTCTTTTGATGTCCAGCTAAAAAAAGAAGTCCCAATTAAAACAGGCGCAGATAAAAATTTTCTCGTATATATCAGTGGGCGCATTAGTGGGCCCGAGGGCGCATTAGGGTATGAGGGCGTTGATATTTCAGGAAAGTCAGAAAAAGAGTACAAAGTTGCATCACGTGTTGTGTTTACACAGAAGGGATATTTTAATGATTCACGCATTAAAAATTCGGGTCCACTTCCTCCCCGAGTTGGAGAGGAGACAACGTACACTGTTGTATGGTCACTTCTTAATACTATAAATGATATTGATGGAGTTGAGGTGCGGGCGACAGTGCCGTCGTATATTCGATGGGCAAATGTAATTATGCCACAAGACCCGGCGTTATCGTTCAATGAATCGACTCGAGAGCTTGTATGGAGGCCCGATAAAATATCTGCAGGCACAGGGTTTGTGCGCCCGGCGCGTGAAGTTGCATTTCAAGTTGGCCTAACTCCTTCGCTTTCACAAGTAGGCGATTCGCCAGAACTTATTTCGGCGGCAACCATGAATGCTCGCGACATTTTTACTGGAGTTACGTTTCAGCCGATTAAGGTAGGACTTGTGGCGTCTAATGTTCCTGACGATCCGTTAGCCCAACGATTAGGGAAAGTTGTTCAATAATATGCTAGCGTTTGCATATGGCATCTTTTGACGATATTGTATCACTTGCAAAACGGCGTGGATTTGTATTCCCTGGATCCGAGGTGTACGGAGGTCTTGCAGGTACGTGGGATTATGGGCATTATGGGTCATTGTTAGCGCACAACATTAAAGATATTTGGTGGAAGCACTTTGTCGAAGAGCGTGAAGAAATGCTTGCTGTAACTTCTACTACGATAATGCCTGAAGCGGTTTGGCGCGCGAGTGGACATCTTTCTGGATTTACTGATCCAATGGTTGAATGTGCAAAATGTCGTCATCGTTTTCGGGCTGACCAATTGCCAGAGAAAAATCGCACAGAGCATATTTGTCCAGATTGCGAAGGGAAATTAGGAGAAGAAAAAATGTTTAATCTTTTATTTCCAGTACCAGTTGGCTCGATAGAGGGAGCAGGAGGCACAGCCTATTTGCGGGGAGAGATTGCTCAGGGGATGTTTGTGAATTTTAAAAATATTCTCGACACAATGCATCCCGATTTACCGTTTGGTCTTGCGCAAATTGGCAAAGCGTATCGCAATGAAATTGCTCCGCGCGATTTTCTTTTTCGGGTAAGAGAATTTGATTTGATGGAGTTTGAATATTTTGTGAGAGAAAATGATTTGAAATGTGGCGTACAGAGATGTGGCGTTGGATTGATCGCATTGGCATTTCGCGTGAGAACGTACACGAACTCGAAGTAGGTCAAGAGGATAGAGCTCATTATTCAAAAAGGACTATTGATTTTGAGTTCGATTACCCTTTTGGTAGAAAGGAACTCTACGGGCTTGCGTATCGCACTGATTATGATTTAAAAAAACACTCAGAAGCGTCGGGCATTAATCTTTCTTATTTTGATGAAGTGAGCAAAGAGCGCTTTATTCCGCATGTCATAGAGCCGACGTTTGGTCATGGCCGTACGATGCTTGCACTTCTTTTATCCAACTATCGCGAAGACGAAGTTGCCGGAGAAAAAAGAATATATTTAGCTTTTAAGCCCGCAATTGCACCCATCAAGGTGGCGGTTTTTCCACTTGTAAAAAATAAGCCAGATATTGTAGCTAAAGCGCGTGAAATATATTTATCCCTCAAAAAAAAGTTTGGTGCAGTCGAGTTCGATGATAATGGCAACATCGGCAAGCGATATCGTAGGCAAGACGAAATTGGCACGCCATGGTGTGTGACGATTGATTATCAAACACTTGAAGACGGCACCGTCACCATTCGTGATCGCGACACCGCAAAACAGAAACGCGCTGCAATCACAGAACTCAAAAATTTTATTTCAGAAAAACTTGCATAAAAATATAACAAAAAGAGCTGGTCGAATTTTATAGTCAGCTCTTTTTGTTTTGAAAAATAATGCTATACTGGCCGTATGAAATTTACGAAAAAGACGTTATCGAATGGTTTGAGAGTTATCGCGGCACCCATGCATGGTACCGATACGGTTACATTGCTTGTGCTGGTAGGTACTGGGTCAAATTATGAATCGCGCGCGTTCAATGGCCTGTCGCATTTTTTGGAGCACATGTTTTTTAAAGGTACAAAGAATTATCCAAAGCCGGGCGAGCTTGATCGTATGCTCGATGCGGTGGGTGCTATTCACAACGCATTTACAAGCCGCGAGGAGACGGGGTATTGGGTTAAGGTTGATGCGAAACATTTTCCACTTGCTTTGAATTTTGTCTCTGACATTTTGCAAAATGCACTATTGAAAGAAGAAGAAATAAATCGTGAACGCGGGCCGGTGCTTGAGGAAATGAGTATGATTTGGGACGATCCCATGCGCTATATCTGGTCAGTCTTTGAGCGTTTGGTGTATGGCGATAATCCGTACGGATGGGATGTTATCGGCACGCAAAAAAATATTCGTGAGATGAAACGATCCGATTTTTTGAAATATTGGAAAAGTCAGTATGTAGCGTCGAATACCATTGTAGTGGCGGCGGGAAATATCCCTGAGGGTGGGCTTTTTGAAAAAATTGAGCGTGCCTTTGGGAATTTGCGCGAAGGAAAATTTGCAAAAGCGCCCGAGCCAAAAAAACTCGCAGAAGGTCCGCGTATTGAAATTCTTTCAAAAGACACCGCGCAGACTCATGTTATGGTCGGCGTGGGAGGATATGCACTCGATCACAAAGATCGCATTGTAGCCGAAGTTCTTTCTACAATTTTAGGAGGGTACATGAGCTCACGGCTTTTTTCTGATATTCGCGAGCGTCATGGGCTTGCGTATGCAATTCGCGCGTCGCATCAGGCTTATAAAAAAGTTGGATATTTTGCGGCATATGCTGGTACCCCGCATACAAAAGCCGAAGAAGTAGTTCGTCGTATTGCTGCAAATTTAACGAAGATTAAAAAATTAGGTGTTTCAACCGAAGAGTTATCTCGCGCAAAAGAGAATATCAAGGGGCGTCTCGCAATCTCGCTTGAATCAACCGATGACGTCGCGTCATATTTGGGTGAGCAAGAAATTTTACTTGGGAAAATAGAAACTCCTAATGTTATTATCAAAAAGCTCGAGCGCATTACGAAGGAAGATATTGTTCGAGTTGCGAAAAAAATATTTATAGCTCGCAATATGTATCTCACACTTATTGGTCCGAGTATTAAGAGCGAGACATATAAGAAAATATTAGAAACGGTTTGATCGATAAAAGAATCATGGCTCCCCAAAAAAATACAGTCATAGAAATTACAACTGGAACAATCTTACGGATTGCGTTGGTGTTACTTGGGGTTCTTTTTTTGTTTGTTATTCGTGATATTGTTTTAATCATTCTGGTCGCGGTTGTAATTGCCTCTGCGGTAGAGCCGTTAGTAAATTGGTTTGGCAAATATCATATACCACGCGTTCTTGCGGTACTCATTACATATGTCGGCGGTATAGCAGGTTTTATCGCGATTTTTACTTTATTAATTCCACCACTCGCAAGCGATTTTCAGCAGTTTATTACACGCTTGCCAACTTTGGTTGAGGCTGGGCTTAGGCAATTGCAAGCAAAGGTTGGATTTCTTCCGTTAGATTCGATTGTTTTTCAGTTGGGACGCGCGACTTCAGAGGCAAATTCATATGTTGATAATGCAGTTGCTGGCATTTTTACTGTTGGCTCTTCTCTGTTTTCTGGCATTTTTGCGTTTGTGTTTGTGATTGTCATATCGTTTTATCTCGCAGTGCAAGAAGATGGCATCGCTGATGTTTTACGCATCGTTACTCCAAAAGAGCACGAAGCGTATGTGCTTGGTTTGTGGGCACGGTCGCAGCGAAAAATCGGCAGGTGGCTACAAGGACAAATGCTTCTCGGCCTGATAATCGGTGTTATCGTATTTATTGCTCTCACTATTTTGCAGGTACAATACGCATTTATTCTTTCAATATTGTCAGCGCTCTTTGAGATTATTCCGTATTTTGGTCCCGTGATGGCTGCGATCCCCGCCATTGCAGTAGCTTCTATTCAAGAGCCTTTATTGGGGCTACTCGTTGCTGGTATTTATTTCATTGTTCAGCAGATGGAAAATCATCTTATTTATCCTCAAGTGGTCCGCAAGACCGTTGGTGTGCCGCCGTTGCTTGCTATTATCGCGATTCTTATTGGTGGTAAGCTTGCTGGTATGATGGGCGTTATTATTGCAATCCCACTTGCTGTGGTGCTCGTTGAGTATCTCAACGATATTGTTGATCGTAAAAAGAATATCATTTAATATTTCTTTCTATGGAAAAATTTTATATTACGACTGCTATTGATTATGCAAATGCACCTCCACATATTGGACATGCGTATGAAAAAGTTATTGCCGATGTTCTCGCGCGTTGGCATCGAAGTTGTGGGGATGAGACATTTTTTTTGACTGGTACGGATGAGCATGGTGCAAAAAATGCTCGTTCTGCCGAAAAAGTAGGTATTACCCCGCTTGAATTTGTAGAAGGCCATCGGGCAGAATTTCAAAAACTTCTTGCGTATCTCAATATTTCAAATGATGATTTTGTTTATACGGCTGATCGGAAACGGCATTGGCCTGGTGTGGAAAAAATATGGAGAACCTTAGAGTCCGCAGGGGATTTGTATAAAGCACAATACAAGGGGTTGTATTGTGTTGGCCACGAAGCATTTGTGACGGAAAAAGATTTAGTGAACGGTGTATGCGTTGACCACAATCAAAAGCCAGAAGTCATCGAAGAGGAGAATTATTTTTTTCGTCTCACCAAATATGTACCGCGCGTTATTAAAGCGCTCGAAAAAGATGAGTATCGAATCATGCCGAAAGCGCGAAAAAACGAGGTTCTCGCGTTTTTAAAAAGTAGTGTCGAAGATATTAGTTTTTCGCGACCTGCTCGTGATATTTCGTGGGGCATTCCAGTGCCCGGAGATCCAGAGCATATGATTTACGTGTGGGCTGATGCGCTCCCTAATTATTTGACCGCACTCGGATTTGGTCGCGCGGACGATGAAAATTTTAAAAAATTCTGGCCCGCTGACGTTCATGTTATCGGTAAAGATATTTTACGATTTCACGCGGTTATTTGGCCGGCAATGCTTCTTGCGGTTGGTTTGCCTTTG
The DNA here is from genome assembly GCA_038063855.1 of Patescibacteria group bacterium. GTDB lineage: Bacteria > Patescibacteriota > Minisyncoccia > Ryanbacterales > GWA2-47-10b > JBBTUF01. The sequence goes on along the minus strand of JBBTUF010000056.1, from coordinate 5,604 downwards.
CCAAAGATGGCATTTGTACACGGCATGATTTTGACGGGTGGACAAAAAATGTCAAAAACAATCGGTAATGTGATTCATCCACAAGAAATTATTGATCAATATGGTGTTGATGCATTTCGATTTTTCATGACACGCGAGATATCGTTTGGAGAAGATGGAGACTTAACCCGTGAACGATTTTCTGAAGTGTACGAGGGGAGTCTCGCACACGGCATTGGCAATTTGGTATCACGAACGGCGGCGATGATTACAAAATACAACAATGGGGCGTTGTCTCGGCCAACAGTAGAAGCTCTCGCGCAAGTTCCAACTCGGCGCGCAATGAAGCAGGAAGCATCTGATTCGCGCATATTGCTTGAAGGAGAAAACCTCGAGCGATATTTTAACATAGAAGTTGTGGAGGAGTATCAAAAAGCAATGAGTGAGTTACGACTCACAGATGCTATTACCTTGCTGATGAATTTTTTCTCGTTACTCGATGGGTACGTTCAAGACTACGAGCCATACCGACTAGTAAAAACTGATCCTAAAAAGACAACAGCAGTATTATGGAATCTCGCCGCTCACATAGTTCGTAACTCAAAACTTCTTGAGCCGTTTATGCCGGAGACCTCTCGATTGATTTGTGAAATTTTTGGCTCGCAAGATGGCATTGGGGATATAGTGGTGAAAGATCATAAAGCATTATTTCCATCTAAAAAGGTATGAGTATGGATTTAAAGTTAATTGATATTCATGCACATGTTAATTTTAATGCATTTCGACTTGACGGTGATGACGTTGTGCGCCGTACTTTAGCAGAACAGATTGGCATGATTTTGGTTGGTTCGCAGATCGATACGTCGCGGCGCGCGATTAAATATGCAGAACGGTATCCTGAAGGTGTATGGGCGGCGGTTGGCTTGCACCCAATTCACTTGGTTTCGTTTGAAGTTGATGCGAGCGAGCTTGGCGAGGTTGGCCCTGATGGTGCTGTCGGCGTAACAGGTTTTCAGTCTCGCCCCGAAGTTTTTAATCATGATTTATATCACGAGATTGCGATACATAAAAAAACAGTAGCGATTGGTGAATGTGGGCTTGATTATTATCGTACGGGGCAGTCACACGAAGAAAAGACATTACAGCACAATACACTTCGTGAGCAGATTCGTCTTGCGCGTGATGTCAAAAAACCACTTATAATTCATTGTCGCTCGCCTCGCGTCGAAGCGGGCAATGCGTATGATGATTTGTATCGTATTTTACAAGAGGAGCAAGCGGGCGATGTTGGCGGAACGATTCATTTTTTTGTAGGTACGTGGGAGGATGCACAAAAATTCTTGGGTCTCGGTTTTCACCTTTCTTTTACAGGAGTTATAACGTTTGCACGAAATTACGATGAAGTGGTACAAAAGATTCCGTTGGATCGTATTATGGTTGAGACCGATGCTCCGTATGTTGCACCAATTCTGCATCGTGGTCGGCGCAATGAACCGTTGTATGTCCGAGACATCGCTATAAAAGTAGCCGAGCTTCGTGGTATGCAATTTGAAGAGGTGGCAGCCGCGACTACCGCAAATGCTCGAAAGCTCTTCCGTTTATAGTATCGATGTGCTAATACGGTAGTAGATTTCTCAGATCTTTTTAAAGAAAGGGGGCATGTGTGAAAAACTTCATAACCCTTGCAAAGGCCTACGGGAAAACACTGGGTGTTGGGTTTCCTGCGATTGCAGTACTCGCGTGGCACATGAAATCGTGGAGTACCGGGCAGCGCGGGCATTATATATACGATGATGTTGCGCGGGCGCGATGGGCAACTCATATTCTACGGTACGCAGGGATCAAGCTGACCGTAAACGGTGCTGATATTTTTGAATCAGAGAGATATTTTGTGGTGACACCTAATCACACAAGTGTTTTAGATCTGCCGTTGATTATCTCACTCGTTCCAAATGGGCGGTTCATTTTTAAGATGGAAGTCAAGCGGATTCCGATCATTAATGCCGCCGCGTATTGGGGTGGACAGATTCCGATAAACCGCAGCGATCACGTCCAATCAATGAAAACGATACGTGATGGGGTAGCAGAGTGGCGCACATGCAACTTGATTAATTTTCCTGAAGGTACACGCTCACGCGAGCGTGGGAAGTTAGGCCCTTTTAAGTTTGGGGCTGCGAGAATCGCCATTGAGAATGGATACCCAATTCTTCCGGTAAGTATTCAGGGTGCTGGAGAAGCCCTAAAAAAGGATTGCACACAGGGCTCAGGAAGGGCGCTCTTGTAACTGTTACGTTCGAAGATCCTATTAAAACGCAAGGTCTCTCGGTAGAAGATGTTCCACGAATAACGTCTGAAATTCGAACACGAATTAGTGATAGACTTGGATATACAGCATAGTCAAAACAAGCCGTTCGCGAGAGCGACTTTTTGTTGCCCACAAACGTCTTATAGCGTAGACTAGAAGATGAATGAAATATAATTTTCAAAAAATTGAAAAAAAATGGCAAGCGCGTTGGCAGGATGAAAAAACCTATGAGCCTGATTTTGATACTGCAAAAGCGCCGTTTTATAACTTAATGATGTTTCCGTATCCCTCTGCCGAGGGGTTGCATATTGGCGGGGTTCGTACCTTTACGGGGGTTGATGTGTACGGACGATTCAAACGCATGCAAGGGTTTAACGTGTTTGAGCCGATTGGTCTCGATGGGTTTGGCATTAATTCGGAAAACTATGCCCTAAAAATAGGTGAGCATCCAGCGACTCTTTCAAAAAAAACTGAAAAAAATTTCTATCGTCAACTTGAAGAAATCGGCAATGGATTCGCGTGGGAGGAGAAATTGGAGACATACGACCCCGAATATTATAAATGGACGCAGTGGATTTTTATACAAATGTTTAAGAGAGGGCTTGCGTATAGAAAAAAGGCCTCAGTCAATTGGTGTCCAAAATGTTTAACTGTCCTTGCCGATGAGCAGGTTGTTAGTGGACAATGCGAGCGGTGCAGTACAAAAGTAATAAAGAAAAACCTCGAACAGTGGTTTTTCAAAATTACCGATTATGCAGAACGGTTGCTCAGCGGTCTTGACGTTATAGACTGGTCAGAAAATATTAAAACCGCTCAGCGGCATTGGATCGGAAAAAGTGAGGGCGCTCGTATTCGTTTTTTTCTTGTCGATGTACCAGGGCAGGAAGATAAAAAACATTTTGTGGATATTTTTACCACCCGACCGGATACTTTATATGGCGCAACATTTATTGCAGTTTCGCCAGAGCTTGCGAAGTTTTGGATGGATGTAGGTTGGCAAGTATCAGATGAGGTCCGTGCATATGTAATGAAATGTTTGGAAACTCCGACGCCCGCAGGGGTCGGAGCCCCGACTAAAACGTCGGGGGAAAAGACAGGGATTTTTTCGGGCATTTCTGCGGTTAATTCTATAAATAATGAGAAGATTCCAGTTTGGATTAGCGATTATGTGCTTTCTGGGTACGGCACAGGTGCCATTATGGCTGTTCCTGCGCATGATGAGCGCGACTTCGAATTTGCAAGAAAATATGACTTACCAATAAAAAAAGTAGTAGAAGGCGAAGGGGATGTATTTACAGGAGATGGTAAATTGATAAATTCTGGAAAGTTTGAAGGCCTATCATCTCAAGACGCAAAAGAGAAGATTGTAACGCATGTGGGGGGTGAACAAAAAATTCAGTATCGTCTACGCGATTGGCTCATATCTCGTCAAAGGTATTGGGGGCCACCAATACCTATGATTTGGTGCGACAAATGCGACAAATGGATGCCCGAGCGTGAGGAGAATTTGCCCGTGCGCTTGCCCGACGTTAAAGAGTTTCGTCCAACAGGAACCGACAAATCACCGCTTGCAAATATTCCAGAATTTTATAAAACAACATGCCCGGAGTGCGGCGGCGAGGCGCGCCGTGAGACCGATGTATCTGATACGTTCTTAGATTCCGCTTGGTATTATTTGCGATATCTCGATCCAAAAAATACGAAAGAATTTGTTTCACCCGAGCGCGCAAACAAATGGCTTCCGGTTAGTATGTATATTGGCGGGTCTGAGCATGCAGTATTGCATCTTCTCTATGTTCGTTTTGTTTCAATGGCTTTACATGACATGAATTTTCTTTCGTTTGCAAAAGATTCGGGAGGGGAACCAATTACCTGTTTTCGTTCTCACGGCCTCATCGTAAAAGATGGAGCAAAGATGTCGAAATCAAAAGGTAATGTCGTAAGCCCTGATGAATATATTCGTGTGTACGGTGCTGATTCGGTACGCATGTATTTGGCATTTCTGGCGCCCCTTGAAGACGGCGGAGATTTTAACGATACTGGTATTCGTGGTATAACGCGATTTTTAGCTCGCGTGTGGCAGTACTTCGAAAATAAAAATAATACTGATAAGCATGATGCTGAAACCGAAAACTATGCTCAAAAAACGATCAGAAAAGTATCTGGAGATATAGAGCAGCTCAAGTACAATACGGCGATTTCAAGTTTAATGCAGTTGCTAAGCCAGCTTGAAGAGGCGCCAAGCGCGCGCGCCTCGTATGCGTTACTTAAAATGCTCGCCCCTCTTGCACCACATCTTGCAGAAGAAATTTGGCGGGAAGTATTAAAAAATGAAAGTTCAATTCACCGCACCTCGTGGCCTGAGGCGAAAGCTATAGCAGAAGATTTAACTTTTACGCTCGTCATTCAAATAAATGGGAAAATGCGTGATTCAGTCGAAACAGAAATTGATATAAACGAAAAAGACGCAGCAATACTTGCGTTAAGTAGAGAAAAAATAAAGACACAGCTTGCAGGAAAAACGCCCAAAAAAATAATTTTTGTTCCAAGGCGGTTAATCAATATAGTTGTATAATAATTAGCATGAGAGGCAAGATTTACGGGGGGCTTATAGTATTATTGATTGTACTCGCAATTATTTTGCGATTGTTTCCGGCAAAGCCAGTACCTGTCGTTCCCGACGCTTCATTAAATAATCAAAACAATGAAATCGGGACTCCGACTGATAACGTCGGAGCACCTTCCCAGATTACCGAAGATATTAAAGTAAATTCTCCGAAGCAAAACGACGTCATCAAAAGTCCGGTAAATATTTCAGGTGAAGCTCGAGGTACGTGGTTTTTTGAAGCGTCATTCCCAGTAACAATTTTAGACGCAAATAGAAAGGTGCTTGCGCGCGTGCCGATACAGGCAACTGCAGATTGGATGACGACAGACTTTGTGCCTTTCATGGGGAGTGTTGCATTTACAAAATCAACCACGACTACCGGTTTTATTCTTTTTGAAAATGATAATCCGAGTGGAGACATTCAAAAATCAAAGTCTATTGAAATTCCTATTAACTTCGAACAATAATGAGCCGAACAGCGCAAATTGATGTAGAAGAAATAGAACACGGATTGTATGACGTGGTGGTGGATTCGTTTACAACTGCTCGGTCTTTCCGCGTAACTCTTAGCGATGAATTGTTTGAATATCTTGGAGCTGGGCGCACCCGCGAAGAGCTTATACGAGACGCATTTCGATTTTTACTTGAGCGAGAACCCAAAGAAAGTATTCTTGAAGAGTTTGATATTGACGATATAAAAAAATATTACCCA
>JBBTUF010000055.1:7537-20366 GCA_038063855.1 Patescibacteria group bacterium | reverse complement strand
CCGGAGACGCGCGCGCGAAGGGTCTCCTGCTCTCGATGGTCGGTTCGAACCCGACCCTCTGCGACCGAAAGTTGTTGCTGGAGGCTCGCAAACCGTTCCGGCACTGGCCGAAGAACGCGTCGCGTACTGATTGGCTGCGGGACTAGGACTCGAACCTAGATACTGTGCTCCAGAGGCACATGTCCTGCCATTAGACGATCCCGCAAAGTGCCTGCGGCACTTTGCGCGGTTTTGCGCGCACTGAAAGTGCGCATCTTATGCAAAACCTATCCAAATAATGCCGCTTCTTTGACGCTCCCCCTACTATATCTTCAAATACCTCCTCGTGGCAATGAAGCTCGAGAACACCCCGAGAACAATACCAACCAAAAAAAGCACAAGGAAAAACTGTATAAAGTTTTGCGTATAGTAGGAATACAAATCTACCCCTGCAAAAAAGTCGCGTGCTTTTGGCCCCGCCCAAAGAGTTATTGGCCAAAATATCAACATTGCTATGATCGATGAGAAAAATCCATGAATCACACCTTCTACCAAAAATGGTCCCCGTACATACCAGCTCGATGCCCCCACAAGACGCATTACGCCAATTTCATCGCGCGCTGTATAAATTGCAAGACTGATAGTATTGAACGCAACTAAAAATGCAATGAAGCCGAGCACAAGACTAATACCAATACCAATACGCCGCGACATGTTGAGAACATTTGCAAGTCGTTCAAATACTCTTTGATTTTGCTTATAATTTACTTTATCGATGCTATCAAAGTTGCCACTCTCTAAAAAATTCGCAATACTGCCATAGCTTTCGGGACTCGTAGCCTGTACTCGAAGACTTGCCCCAAGTGGATTTTGCCCAAGCTCATCAAGCGCACTTGAGATAAGCGAATTGTCTTTGTGTCGTTCCTTGAAGCGACGTAGAGATTCTTCGCGAGTGATATACTCAACACTCTTCACCTCTGGCATGCGCGTGAGAAGGTCTTGAATATGAGTTGTATCGACTTCAGCGGCATCAACCTTAAAATAAACTGTTACATCCACTTTTTTCTCAACCTCTTGGAGAGTTGATTCAAGAAGCACTAAAAACAAGATAAGAGAGCCAACCATAAATATAGCAAGCACCATTACTAAAATGGTTGCGAGTGAAACCCAGCCGTTTCGCCAAAAACTGATAAATGCATTTCGAATGACTCGTTTGAAGCTTGTGATAAACATAATTTAAAAAATTACAAAATATAGCGGCCGCGTTTTTCATCGCGTACTACACGACCACCCTCAAACGTTATAACGCGTTTGCCGATGGTATCGATAATATCTTTGTCGTGCGTCGCAAGTAATACCGTGGTGCCGAGTTCATTTATTTTAGCAAGAAGGCGGATTATTTCCCATGTATTGAGCGGATCAAGATTCCCCGTTGGTTCATCTGCTACCACCACCTCGGGGCGGTTCACAAGTGCCCGAGCAATTGCAACGCGCTGTTGCTGACCGCCCGAGAGTTCGTGTGGAAAATAATCAGATTTGTCGGCAAGCCCTACGAGCTCCAACACATGCGGGACATCGGCCGCAATTTCTGCATCGTCTTTACCTGCGGCTTCCAATGCAAATGCAATATTTTCAAATGCTGTTTTTGTCGGCAGTAAACGAAAATCTTGAAACACCGTACCGATTTTGCGACGCACAAATGGAATTTCGGATGATGTAAGATTGTGCACATCGAGTGATTCAAAAAATACTTTACCTTTTGAAGGCTTTTCTTCGGCCAGCAGTAAGCGAATGAGTGTTGACTTACCCGCACCCGATTGCCCAACGAGCGAAACAAATTCTTTCGGTTCAATTGTGAACGTCACATCTTCGAGAGCTGCCGCCCCCGCACTATATAATTTTGATACGTTATCGAAGTAAATCATGTTCTATAAATTCATCTAAATCTCCGTCGAGCACTGCGTCAACGCGCGATGTCTCAAACCCGGTACGATGATCTTTGACCATTTGGTAGGGATGTACAACATAGGACCGAATTTGGCTCCCCCATTCGATTTTCACAGGGTTTTCACCTTTCAAGCCCTGTATCTCTTTCTTTTTTGATGCTTCTCGTATTGTATACAATTTTGCACGAAGAATCGAGAGGGCAGTCTCGCGATTCGCGGCTTGACTACGTTCTGAATCTGCGTGAACTTGAATGCCCGTCGGCTTATGAACAAGGCGTACTGCAGTCGAGCGTTTGTTTACGTTTTGACCGCCGGGGCCACTTGATCGCGCAAACGAAATTTCGATATCGTCATCTTTTATTTCTATATCGGCAGTCCTTGGTAGCACTGGCAAAACCTCAACGTACGCAAAACTTGTGTGGCGTAATTTTTTTGAAGAAAATGGCGAAATGCGTACCAGGCGGTGAACGCCCATTTCGCCTCGCAACATTCCATATGCATACGCGCCATCAATTTTAAGTGTCGCATTTTTAATGCCGCCGTGTTCATTTTCGTGATTGTGTACCACGGTTACTGTCCAATTTTTGCGTTCGCCGTACCTCGCATACATGCGATATAAAATTCGAGCCCAGTCTTCGGCATCTTGCCCGCCCGCACCTGCATAAAATGATACGATTGCTGCGGCCTTATCATACGGCCCCGACAAGAGCGCTAAACGACGCGCACGCTCATACGAACGCTCGAGTGCTGCGTATTCATCTTCAAAGTTTTTATCTTCAGCAATTACTGCGAGTTCCTTGAGCGTGCCAATATCGCCCACCAAATTCTCCCAAGTAGAAATTTCTTCTTTAATTGTTTTAATATCTTCACCAACCTCGCGGGCTCGCTCACGATCTTGCCAGAAGTTCTCGCCTCGTGTTTCGGCTTCAAGAATTATTAATTTTTCTTGTTTCGCGCGCAGGTCAAAGATGGTCCGCCATATCGCGGACCTTCACCTCAAGCTCTTCTATTTTTTTACTAATTTCATTCATAAAGTTAGTATAGCGAAGAAAATACCCTTATGCGAGTTTTTTAACTTTGCTTCGCGTGCTCTACCCACTCATTCAAAAAATCGCTCGATGACCACACTTTATCTGCTCCAATATTGAAAACTACTTGAATGCCGTGATGCTGGCATATTTCCCATTCTGGCGTCGTCTCTGCGCCAGATCGATCTCCTCCTTTTGCAAAAATGTGCGGTTTTACAATTTCAAGCGCGCGGCATACCGTTTGGTCGTTTTCAATCTCAAATGGGATTACATAGTCGGCTCCTTGCACGGCACTAACAATCGCGCATCGTGTTTTTAAATCTTGAAACGGTTTACCTTTTTTATTTCGTAAAAATGCATCGCCGTTTACAATAACAACCAACGTATCGCCAAGTTTTTTTGCCTCTTGGATATTACTAATATGTCCGGGGTGAATAGGATCAAAACCGCCTGACACAGCAACGACTTTCCCGAGCCGCGGCTTTAGTTCGACAAATTCTTCAAACGAAACGATGTGTGCGCCTAAGGACTTCATAATTCTATTCTTACCATGAAATGCTAATTGTGTCAACAAAATTTGAGCCAGTGGTCAGAACCCCCCGCCTGCGCTGATGCTTCGGAGGGCAGGGAACCGACGACCTTTGCGGCACCCGCCCCGCACCTATTTTTTGAGCCGGAGGGGAGGATTGAACTCCCGGCCTACTGTTTACGAAACAGTTGCTCTACCACTGAGCTACTCCGGCATATAGGATGCGGGGCGAAAGCACTACTCTGCCGACCCCGACGAGCTCCGCTGTCGGGGCTCCGACTTCAATATTTTATTTTCAATAGTGCGTCGGAACTGAGCTACACTGGCACCTTACAATCGTGAATACGCTCCGACTCGATAGAGCCCGTATTTCGCAATGTTATAACAACTGCGATAGATTGCAAAGACAACAAACACAAGCCAGTCGCCAGTGGCGACCGACCATAGAAACGGAACAATATAGTAATGCGCCCACCCCGGCTCACTTAAACGATACCAAATATCTTTTTGCTTTCGCACGTCGCCAAGATATGCGCGAAGCGCGCCAAAGAAAACAAACGAAGTAAAAAATACAAAAAATATTTTCGGCGCAAGCGCACTTGTAGCAAGAAACGTGATAATGATCATAACCGTACCAATTGCATGGTTAAGATAGTCAATACGAAGTTGAACAATAAACGCGAGAATCATGGCGAGTATTGCATTTGAAACTGCCCCACCAGAGGTGCCTACGTCGCTTACTATAACAAGAGAGCCGAGCATGCCCCACGCAACTCCAAAAATATAGGAATCGAAAATAAAAAGCCGTAAGCCATGCTCGTTAACCAAATCAGCAAGTTTGATAGTAAACCCAAAAAGCGCAGTGATAATAAAAAGTGAAATATAATCGACTGGGGTCATGTATTAATTGTACAATATTGTGCGAGTGGCGGGAATCGAACCCGCGTTTCAAGCTTGGGAAGCTTGCATACTGCCACTGTACTACACTCGCGTTTCGCTGGTAAAATTATTTATCAACCAGCATGCCATCTTGCCACTTGTACGGCAAAAAATATATTGTTACAGTGGTATTTTTTGCCCGCTCCGTAAGCCAATCGCCGTATACCTTTCCGCTCGACTCAATGTGTTTACGAAGTGTAATTTCTTGCGCTTGCGGCACAAGAATAACTTCTTGAAAACTCGCAAAACTCATACCATACAACTGGCTTGTTGCCTCTGCGAGCTTTACCATATCTTTCCCTTCTTTTGCTTTGGCAACTGCGTCGTCAACTTCGCCCTGAAACGATGCTGTATCAAGTTCTGCTAGGCCTCGCCTTACAATATTGCGAATAATCAATTCGTTTAAGTATGCCTTCCTTCGTGCAGACGTATCACCCGTGACATCACCGAATGCCGGATCTTTCTGTTTCGCTACATCTTGAAAATGTTGCGAAGAATTCTCAAAAACAGATATATCTTTATACCAAATAAAACTGCCTGCAATCCCCGCAACCGGAAAAAGCCCAAGCCAGACCACGCCACCCACAACAACCGCTACTCCCAAGCCACCAAAAATAAGTTTCTTCATATATACTATATGCCAAATCCCAACCATTTTTTCAAGCGCGAGAACCATGAAGTGTTTTCGGGGGCTACTGCTTGATTCGGCTTTTTATTATTATCGTCAACAATAATCAATACTTTTTCGTCGGGTTTTTGTAAATTCAGACGGCCTCTTGCCTCGAGCTCCAACCCTTCGCCAGACTCAAGCGCCGCTATTTTCGACTTTAATTCGGTAATTTGAGCTTCGCGATCTTGTATTTCATGCGTTAATACTTCGTGCTCGGCATTTGTTTTTTTCGCAATTGAATACACTCGATACGAATTAAACACAAGTACAAGTGAAAATATACCAAGAATCGCAATTCCAGCTCGGGAAGCAAAAAATGATACACCGCGAGACTCCCTTTTCATATGCCTCATAACTGTGTATAGTATAGGGTAATTGTATGTCAAAAAAAAGAAAGAAACGCGTTCAAATAGCCTGGGCGATTCTCTGCGTCATCATCGTATTGAGCATGCTTTTGTTCTTGCTCCCCAGCCAACTTTTTCTCTAACCGTGTGTCTCGTTTAAAGTATTATTCGAAGGCGGCATTTTAAAAGTAGTATTGATGCCTTTAAAGATAGCCCCTCCTGTTTTTGCGCCAATAACTTTAAAATATGAAGAGAACGGTAGAAATACTTCAAAATTATCTCGGGATATGTCTCCCATAAGATTCAATGTAACTGCTTGTCCTGGAGATAATTCCATTTGAACTGGAATAATAATATTCGGTGGTTGACCAGAAGGATTAATGCTAATTGCACTAGCTACAGAACCTACTTTATTGCCATCACTGCTCACTAATTCTAAATTTTTAATGTCGGTCTCCGGGACTGCTCCATTACCGCTTCCTTCCACATGAAAACCGATTTCAGAAATTTTAAGTGACTCGCCTGACCCTGCATATAATGTAACGGTGGCGAGTCGTTTTTTTGTTGCTCCAGCAACTATGCTTACACGAGTGTTACTAATTGTAATATCAAGCGCACCAACAGCCTCGCTGCCAGTCGATTGTAATATAAATGGCGCATCGCTAACATCATAAATTGACCTATTATTTCCAAGAGCTAATTTAAATCGATATTTCCCTCTGGGCGTATCAGGAGAAATATACAAATTTGGATCAATTTGTGCTACTAAAATGGCGGGATTAAACCCAACACCAGTAAGAAAGTTCTCGTCACCATCACGAACAAGTGAAGCAACAACCCACTGACTAGCAGGGTTTGAAATGTCATTGAATGTCCACTTCAAAGTTTGTAACGTCCCAGGTGATAATATCTCGCCTCCGTTCGGCGAAATAATTTTAATGCTACTCATCGGCGATATTCTACCCCCACACCCATACAACTGATTCAATTTCTTTCGGGTTGCAGCACCCACATACCCCGTGCCATGCGTTAAACCATTTGGAGTTAAGATTTCATCTTTGTATTTTTCTTGAAAAGCTATTACTGAAGGCGAACCTTCGCGTTTTAATGCCTCTGTAAGTGCATCCGCCTCCGCTCCAGAATACCCTGCGCTCAGATTTGTATTAAATACATGGCACCATTGACCATAGTGATTGCCGCTATTTCCAGTTAATGACGCTTGCACATTCGCAACCACACTTGCATATGCTCCAAACGATTGAAGCAAATTAATAATAGCGCTAACTTGCGCTTGGGTTAGCGCTGACGCCGATGAAGCAAGTGGTGACAAGAGCGTTGTTACAGCTACCGCCGCAAAACTTGCCTTCCAAAGAAACTTTTGCATATTGTTTTATTAAACAATTAACGTATAATAACTTGATTTTAGTATACCCCCCCCCACTACGTCTTCAAGCTATGCGTTATCCCACTCGTCAATCGAAATGCTCGCTTGTTTGAGAATTTCAGCAACGAGGTGTTTTGAAATATCGCCACGATGTGGATTTGGTATATGAACTTTAAGTACACCACGCGCCATAAACAAATGCCGGCCACCTGAATAGGGGCCATCGAATCCTAAGCGTCGAAATTTCTGAACGAGCTTCCTCCAAGAAATATTTTTAGGCATGATAAACAAGCCGTCGGCGATCAATCTTCAAAACAAAACCTGGAATTTTATTTCGGTCGCGCACTTGAAGTAAAATCCAATCTTCCAAGACCTCTCGCAATTCTTTTCTACAATCTTCAAGATTTTTTGCATTTGCCCAAACACCATGGAGTCCTGGGATTGCTCCGAAGTAACTTCCGTCATTAAGAAGCTTGTATCGCACCTCGCGTAATTTCTTTTGTACAAATTCACTCAACATATGTACGATTATAACGCGCCGCGAACACAAAAACAACTCGCCCTACATCTTTAAAAGCTTCAAAAATACATCGGGAGCGATGGCAACGCGACCCTCTGATTGCAGGCGTTTTTTGCCTTCTTTTTGTTTTTTCCAAAGTTTCATTTTTCGACTTCTATCGCCGCCGTAGAGATACCCGGTAACGTCTTTGCGCATCGCAGAAATTGATTCAGACGCTACAATACGACCTTCGACATCGGCTTGAATTTTTATTGCAAAAAGTTCGCGTGGCAACGCTTCTTTAACGCGTTTTACAATTCTTCGCGCTTCAGTCTCGGCGCTTGAGTTTAATACAACGCGCGAAAGCGCCTCTACCCGATCTTCGGCAACCAATATATCAATACGAACAAGATCGGCATCACGCCACCCCGCCTCTTCGTAGTGAAACGACGCGTATCCATGCGTGGCACTCTTGAGCGCATCAAAAAAACCACTCACCATTTGCCGCAATGGAACATGCGCATCTATTGTAAGACGCGTGCCGATGCCTTTGATATCGCCTACCGTCCCCTCGAACTGCTCCACGGTTTTTACCGCATTTTGTAAATTATCGCGCGGCGTTAAAATTTCGAGTTTCATCCAAAGCTCTTCGACTTTTTCGCGGTCATGCTTTCGTGGAAAAATCGCCGCAGACGAAATAAGTTCTGTCTTTCCACCTTGTGTAATCCGATAACTCACCGACGGATGGGTAACCACAAATTCGATATGAAATTCCCGCTTGAGACGCTCGGCAGTAATTTCAAGATGCAATGTTCCCAAAAATCCACATTCGTACCCACGACCCAATACCATACTTGATTTCTCCTCAAACACAAGCGACGAATCGTTAAGTTTAAGTTTTGAAAGTGCATCACCAAGAGCAAAAAAATTACCTTGATCGGTCGGGAAAAAACTTGCCCACACAACTGGTCTTGGTTCTAAATACCCTGGCAACGCCTCGATGCCTAATAATTTATCCTTCGCTTCTATTATAGTATCGCCCACACGTACTTCACCGGGCTCTTTAATGCCGGTTACCACATACCCAACCTCACCTGCCTCTAAAATATCTCGCGTTTTAAGAGTTGGCGTTATAACCCCAACTTCTTTTGCGGGAAAATTTTTCTCGCGCGCTTTCAAAAAAAGTGGATCGCCGACTCGTAACGCACCGTCCATAACTCGCACGAATGCGACAATGCCTTTATGACTTTCAAAGAATGAGTCAAACACAAGCGCGCGGAGAGCTTTGCCGATTGTTTTTGGTGGTGGCACTTTTTCTATAATGCCCGCAAGCAATTCCATCACACCCGTACCATCTTTTGCAGACACTTGATAAATTTCATCACGAGAAAAACCTCCAAGCTCCATAAGCTCTGCGGCCACCTCTTCGACTCGCGCGTGAGGTAAATCAATTTTATTTAACACCGGAATAAATTTTAACCCAAGACGCGAAGCCACAAAGAAGTGCGAAAGAGTTTGCGCTTCAATACCTTGCGTAGCATCAACCAATAAAATTGCACCTTCACAGCACAGCAACGCGCGCGATACTTCATACGAAAAATCAACATGGCCCGGCGTATCAATCAAATTTAAAATATGCCCCTGATATTCCATGCGCACCGGCTGCATTTTAATAGTGATGCCTCGCTCGCGCTCAAGATCCATGGAATCGAGCACTTGCTCTTGCATTTTTCGTTTTTCGATAGTACCCGTCACCTCAAGCATGCGATCGGCAAGCGTACTTTTGCCGTGATCAATATGGGCAATTATAGAAAAATTTCGAATTTTGCTAATATCCATTGCGGTAGCATAGCATATATTCTCTCTATTATAAGGCCTTTTTAGATATGTTCTATATCGGGACCCAAAAGATCTTTCCTATTAAATCGCGAAGAAAGAGCTTGTTTTATTTCCTGAAATTCGCGAATATCAAAAAACCAAGAAAGCGCACCGCCAATCAGAAGACCCACAAGCCCCGCGCCACCCCCTTGCAATAGAACCCCAACAAATGTCGATAGACTAAAAAACGAATCGTCTGTAAAAATAGCACTCTCAATCTTAAGCACGCCATACGCTGCAAATGAGACCACTATAGTTATACAAAAAATACGCATAGCGGAAGTTATAAGTTCACGAATTGCTCCCGAGCCATTAAGTCGAAAAATAGTAACGCCGAGCAAAAGAGCATTTATAAATGTTCCAACGCTAAACGCAAATGGTAAACTCAAAAATATTATATTTGGTAAATTCTCAACATGAATTCGAAACAACCATGTAAAAAATAACTCTATCGTATAATATTTTTGAACTAAAAACACGATACCGTACGCAAGACTCATTGTTGTAATCGCGGCAGTTATATTAAAAATCATTGGTTCGCGAACACGCCCAAGCGCATGATACGCACGCACAAAAAGTGTAACAAGACTTTGAGAAACAATTGCAAATGAAAAAATAAGAAGACTTGCGGTCGTTAAATGTGTATCAATCCACGCGAATGACCCCGTGCCAAGAATGAGCCTCACAATATGAGCACGAAGCACAATCACAAGGCCCGTTACCGGCATTGTCCAAAATAAAATATGACGCGTGGCGGTAAGCAAGTGTTCAAAAAAAAGATTTTTATCTTTATGAAGTGCGAGCTCAGCCATAATCGGAAAAGATGCAACACTATACGAAAGCCCAATAATCGCAATCGGGAGCGCATATAAATTTGTTGAAAGATTAAATATCGCGATTGCACCCGCGCCAAGTGTAGAAGCAAGACTTGTCAAAACTAAAAGTGTAAGTTGATTTACTGATAATGCTGAGGCTCTCGGCAAAGAATAATACATGACCTGAAATGGATTTGTACGCATAATAAATCGAAATCGAGGTAGCGCGCCGAGCTTCAAGAGCGTAGGTACCTGTACAAGCAAATGAAAAAGTGCGCCAAGCGTCACACCGTAGGCAAGCCCCAAAAAACCAAAACGCGGAACAAGATACAAAATGCCAATTATAATACCACCATTGTATGCAATTGGGGCGAGCGCGTAGGTAAAAAACTTTCTTGACGACTGTACGATGCTTGAAACAAGACTCGATGCTCCAAGCAACAATGGAGAGAGCAACATCACGCGCGCAAGCATAATTGTGCGCAATTGTGCTTGTATACCAAAGCCGGGAACAATTTTTGGAATAAGATACGGCATTACAAAATATGCCACAATAATCATTCCCGAAATTGTCATTATAAAAAACGTAAACACGGTATCAAAAAAATCTTGCGCCTCGCGAACAGAGCGATTTTTATGCTCTATCAGCAGTGGGATAAATGCAGTTGAGGCAACAAAGAAAAGTGAGAGCGAAAAAATAAAATCTGGAATACGAAATGCCGCATAGTAAATATCCAGTGCGCGTGAAGCGCCGAACTCTCCAGCAAGTAAACGATCACGCAGCAACCCAAGAGCACCATTGGCAATACTCGACATAGCCAAAAGGAGTGCAGCTTGGTGCACTCCTTTTGGATCAATTCTAAAGAATCGAGTAAAAGCCATTTCGTATACCTATGGTTTTTTTGGTACTGGCTTTGGAGCTCCTTCGGCTTCTTTCAGCGGCGCTTCCTTGCGCTCCTCTGGCGGTGGCTGCGTAAGAGCATCGATTGCTTTTTTACCAGACTCAAGCGCGGCGATCACCTTTTTTACCTCTTCGTTATCGGGATTAAGATCGGAAATTTCTTTAAACAACTTTAATGCCTCCTGACTCTTTCCTTCTCGATCATAGATAAGACCGAGAAAATACTTCGCATTTGAATAGCTTGGATTAATCGTAATCGCCGACTGGAATACCGTGCGCGCTGCATCATAATTCTCTTTTCTATAATAGAGAAGACCGAGCTGGAATAGAACACCAACATTATTAGGTACCAATTGAGTCGTCTGCTCAGCACTGTGAATTGCTTCGTCGAGTTTCCCTTGAGCTACATAAAGTTGAGCGAGCGTAAAATGTGCCTCTGCATAGTCAGATTTCATTTTGACAGCATCACTTAAGAGCTTAATCGCCTTCTCACGTCGATCTGACGCAATCTGTTTTGATGTAGACCCTCCACCGCGGATAAGCGTAACGTCGGCAACTGCAAGATGCGTACGCGCCATATCGACAAAAAGTGACGGATCAACCGGGCTCAATGAACGTGCTTTTTCGTAATTTTCAAATGCCAGATCGGCAACATTTATATCAATTGGAATCGCGAGTTCATAAATTTGTGCGAGAATGCGATAATTGCTGGCGTCTCCTCTCCCGAGATCAATAGCTTGACGCGCAGCTGCAACCGCCTTTTGATACGCATCTTGAAAGCGCTCTTGTCGCGTTTTTTGGTCGAGCTTTGGGTCTTGCAGTGCTCGTTGAATTTTTACATATTCAAACTGAGCGTAGGTTCGAAAATAATTATCTTGACTTGCATCAAGTGCAATCGCCTGACTTGTTAATTCATTTTCTGCAGAATTGACAGAGCCCTCTTTGTTGAATATTTCTAATGCGCGACCAAACGAGAGAGCCCCCAAATATCGAGTGGTTGAATAATATATTCCTCCAACTCCGCCAACAAGTAAAAAGATAATAACCAACGAAAAAACAAATCCTCGCTCTTTCGTTTCAAACAAACTACTTGTGCGAACGCGAATTATTTCGGCTTCAGCACATGCCGCTAAGAACATCCCAAGGAAAATAAATGTTAATAAAACAAGCGGTTGACTAAGCGATACTAGAAACCACAATAAAAACAAATAGAGCGTTCCTGCGAAAGCTGACCGAACGTACATACTTTTTTCGCCATTCGCACGACCGAGTGCTCGCACACTAACCATTAAAAACAGTAAAAACAAAAGTAAGAACGCTAACCCTCCGACAATACCCGTCTCTGCAAGTAATGTAAGAAACGAACTTTGACTAGTGTTAAAACGCACTTGCCAAAATATACTATTATTTACACTTGGATCTTTGAAACGATCCCACAAAAATCCAAAAGTGTTTGGGCCCGACCCAAAGAGCGGGGACTCGGCAAGAATTTTTTGCACAATCGAAGTGCTCGCATTAAAAGACAGTGTCGCTTCTTGTGGTCGACCAAGGCGACTAAATGATGAAGCAAGTTTATTGTCGAGCGCGCTACTTAACAGAGTAAATAAAACTGCCGCTAAAAGCATAAATAACGATACCGCAAAAATTCGCGATTGTTGTTCTCTTTGAGATAGCGCCAATGCAACAAAAAAGAGCGAAACAATTCCAACCGCTACCCATATTTGCCAAAGATTTGCGAGAAGTGCCACGAGCGACAACCCTACAAAAAGAATTCCAACTGCCAAAACTATCCACAATAACTGGTTCTTTTTCTTTGCCAAATTACTAATCACCCTTCTGCTTCTATTTCTAACTGCTTTATCCAATTTTTTTTCAAATCTTCTTTTTTAATCGTTCTTCGTATATTTATTCCCATAT
>JBBTUF010000055.1:0-7527 GCA_038063855.1 Patescibacteria group bacterium | reverse complement strand
ACAACCCTAAAAAAAGAATTCCAAAATTGTGCGCTCGAAGCATTGGCAGACAAACAACAAGCCCAAGACCAAAAAGCGCGGAGATCGCTGTCCATGCGCCAAAAGGATTGAATGCTCGATCTTGTGCAAATGTCCAGTGAAAAATATCTTTACTGAAAACACTTTGAATCAAGAAAAATATTGCAGCTATTCCAATAGAAGCAAGCAGTAAAGTAAACGCTCTCTTAATATATTCACGGCGGGACAGTGTAATAGTTGTCACGAGCAAAGCAACGCCCCCTAATACAATTTGCAAAAAAGTAGTTGCTTCCGTACCAAGACCCCAAAATGAAGTGAGTGGACTTGACGAAAACAACGCCGCTAGCAATGAAGCGACACTGAACAAAAAGTAAGCAAAGAACAATCGCGAAGATAGAAAGCGCGCAGTACCCTCTTGGAGTACCCCACCCAACGCCAGCATAAAAGCTGCTATTAAAACCGCGAATCCAAAATATGCTTTATTGAGATCGACCGGTGCAAAAGCCGTTGGCAAGAACCAAACCGGGAAAAGCAACAAAAAACCGTATAACAAGAACCGACTAGCCTTTGAAAGGATCGATTCTTCGCCTATATCTATAGATTCTACTGCTTCTACGTCTACCGATACGATATCGTCTTCGTAATTCATTGATTGTTCAATCATATGCATTTATACTAGAGCAAAGGATTCAACCAATGCAAGCTGTGGATAGCGAGTTTTCAAAATGCCAATTTATTGACATGATATTAGAAAAGCAGCACAATAATAAAGCTTACTAAGTATATAAAACTTTCATAAACTAATAAATTATTTATCATGGCGGAAGGAAAATATCTCACAATTAAACAAGCTGCAGTAATGTTGGGGGTAAGCCCACTCACTCTGCGCAACTGGGACAAAAAAGGTCAGCTGATTGCCTATCGCCACCCCGTAAATAATTATCGAGTGTACAAGCGCGATGAACTTGATAGACTTTTGGAAAAAATCGAAGAAGACCCACGCAAATCAAAAAAACTTAAAATAAATCTTATAGAAGACCCGGAATAAAAAAATCCCTCGACAATATGTCTGGGGATTTTTTATTGATATATCTGTAAGCCGGGTTCTGTTTCCGCCAGCTGGCGGATGTAATCATCTCTCTAGGTCTCGGATTGCTCGCGAGACTCAAGCCTCCGTAATGGGAGTTGCACCGAGCAAGTGTTTTCCTCTATACGCAGTTGCCTACGCATACTGTGGTCTCTTACACCACTCTTTTCACCCTTACCTCCCGCCCTTTCGGGCGAGGCTCGTTCGTCTCGCAACATGCGGACGAGACGGCCTCCAATTCGTAAACCTTTAGAGTTCTTGAAAAGATGGATCGGCGGTATGGTCTCTGTGGCACCTCCGACGCACTATTGAAAATACAATAATGAAGTCGGAGCTCCGATTGTAACATCGGAGTATCTCGTATCTTCAATCACTATTACTAATGATTAAAAAATGGGTGGCCATTAACCACTGCTACTAATTAAATCTTGCGATCTAACTGGTGCCCGGACTTTCCTCTCCGACGTTACGTCGGAGCGATTACTCAATATATCTGAAAGCATTATAGCACTAATTTTAAAAAAATCAAGCACACACCAATCCGCATCATCCACGACTTATCGAGCGGGATATACCCTTTTTGAATTAAATCGTTTTTTTGCATTAGTATTCTATGCCACGACGAGCTTTTTTGCCATCATGAAATGGATGTTTGATATCACGCACTTCGGTTACTAAGTCGGCTTTATCGATCAATGATTGTTTTGCGCCTCGACCCGTAAAAATCAAATCAATTTTCTTCTCGCGACCTACTTCGATATATCGTAGTACCATCTCTTCATTAATTAAACCTAAGTCGAGCGCGTTGTTTATTTCATCGGCAATAATAATGTTCCAGCGGCCGCTTTCAGCCTCTTGTATAAGCTCTCGTAATGCGTCTTGCGCAGCACGCTCGTGTTCTTCTCTAGGCAAGGTGTCATTTAATATTCCTACAAAGCCCTTGCCTCGTTTTCGAAGCTCAAAATCAGGCAATAATTTTTTGTGCGACTCGTCTTCACCAGACGGCCATGGTCCTTTGATAAATTGAATCATTAACACTTTTTTGCCATCACCAACCGCCCGCAACGCAGCTCCTAGCGCCGCTGTGGTCTTCCCTTTTCCATTGCCTGTGAAAATATACAGCATCTATACCTTTTGAAAATACTCACTAAAAGATTATTTTCAAGGTAAGTAATACCCCTTTTAAAAAGTAAACTAAAACCAAGAATCCTGCGACTCCAACCAGGGAAGTAATAGAAGCCATTAGGAGCGCATTCCATGGAGCCATACTATTGGAAGTGGAAGGAACAACATTTACTACCTCATAACTGCCCCGGCACCATCGAGTGTAATCGGCATTACAGGTTTCGGGTGGCAAAACTCCTCCACCAAAACCGAAACCTTTTATATAGTTAGCAGAGCAGAAAAGATCTTTTTGTATAGAACCGTCCGAACATCTTAGAGTTATATGATATCCAGGGTGAGCGAATGCTGCAAAATAATAAAACGCTAAAAAACAGATAAAAATGACCACCAAAAAAATTTTAAAACCTTTTGAGAGCCTAAAAAAACCTGGTTGAGGCCTGCTTTCACCGATAATATTTTGGGATAACATACATTACTTTCATTAAGAAATATCTTTATTATCATAGCATAAAAAAAGAACGAAAACACAAAACCTCGCCGTGGCGAGGTTTTGTGCCCTTATCTAAAAAATTATCTACTAATCTATATTATCCGCACGACCCAAGATTTTCCCCACAGCTCCTGCAAGTGTAACACGATCCGGTTCGTACCATGATAGAACCGCACCTGCAGGCTGGAGCATCTTGATAAGATGCAGACACAGAAATTTTTTCAAGTTTAATAACCTCCTTATGCTCGGCATCACTTCGCTCAATCGTTACATCTGATTGCACGACGGTTTCCGTTTGTTGTGACTCCGCATAAATACCAAACCCTCTCTGTTCATCAAGTGTCAAGAATTTGAGCGCGAGAAACTTTGCAATGTAATCAAGAATTGATTTCACCACCGGAATATCAGCATTCTCGGTAAATCCTGCCGGCTCAAATCGTGTATGTACAAATTTGCGTACAATCGTTTCAACCGGAACACCATATTGAAGAGAGACCGACATAAGCACACCGATTGAATCGAGAAGCCCTGAAATTGTGCTACCTTCTTTTGCCATGCGAATAAATACTTCGGCAAGTTTTCCATCAGGGTACATACCATAATGTAAATATCCTTCATGACCCATGACTGCAAATTTATGCCTGAATGAAACAACATCCGCAGGTAAAGATTTTCGTGTCAAAAATTCTTCTGCCTTCGCATCCTCATTTGAACCTTTGGTGCGACCGGTATTGAGTGGTTGCGCACCTTTTGATCCATCGCGATACACAGCGACTGCTTTTAATCCAAGTTTCCAACTATCGACATAAATGCTCATGATATCCTCGATGGTTGCCGATGATGGAAGATTTACAGTTTTTGAAATTGCACCAGAAAGAAACGGCTGTGCGGCTGCCATCATGCGAATATGACCCATATGATGAATCGAGCGCTTACCACCTGGTGCGTTTGTTGCACAATCAAACACGGCCAAATGTGAATCTTTGATGTACGGGGCGCCCTCAATTCTGTCGTTCTCTTCTATATATTTAACAATTGCCGTAGCCTCTTCTGGAGAGTAGCCAAGGTTTTTGAGTGCCGCGGGCACCGTGCCATTTACCATCTTTAGAAACCCACCACCAACCATTTTCTTATACGCAACAAGGGAAAACCCAGGCTCAATACCAGTCGTATCGCAATCCATCATAAACGCAATAGTACCCGTAGGAGCCAATACCGTTACTTGAGAGTTGCGAACGCCTACCTTTTCAGCTCGCTCTACGGTTTTATCCCAAACCTCGTGAGCGGCCTCCATTAGGTCTTTTTGAACGAATGCCTCGTTAATATTGTCTACTTCGTCGCGATGCATGCGGAGTACCTTTTGCATTGGTTTTTTGTTTACACCATATCCCGAAAATGTTCCTACGCGCTCGGTAAGGTATGTTGATGTTAAATACGCCTCGCCCGTGAGTACGGCAGTAATTGCTCCCGCATACGCGCGCCCTTCGTGTGAATCATATGGAAGGCCTTTGAACATCAGTAGCGCGCCGAGATTTGCATACCCAAGCCCAAGCTCACGAAATGCTTTTGCGTTCTCAGTTATTTTGGGAGTGGGATAAGCGGAACCCGCAACCGTAATATCTTGTGCAATAATTAAAATGCGAATTGCATGACGAAACTTTTCAACATCAAATGAACCGTCATCGCGCAAAAATTTCATAAGATTAAGCGACGATAAATTACATGCAGAATTATCAAGATGCATATATTCGCTACATGGGTTTGATGCGTTGATGCGACCGGTTACTGATGCGGTGTGCCAGCGATTGATTGTTGTATCATATTGAATGCCTGGATCAGCACAGTGCCATGCGGCCTCACAAGCAAGTTGTATGATATCGCGCGCTCGTACACGCTCGAGTGAAACGCCCGTCGTCACTGATTTCAAATCCCACTCACCGTCTTCAACAACGCGTTGCATAAAATCATCGGTCACGCGAATTGAATTGTTTGCGTTTTGAAAAAAGATATTATTGTATACTTCGCCATCGATTGCATCGGAGTATCCCGCGGCAATAAGTGCTTTTGCTTTTTCTTCTTCTTTCCATTTGCATGTGATAAATTCTCGAATGTCTGGATGATCAACATTCATGACAACCATTTTTGCTGCACGCCTCGTCTTCCCTCCTGATTTAATTGTTCCGGCAATTGCGTCAGCGCCTTTCATGAAAGATACCGGCCCAGAAGATTTTCCACGATTTCGAATCGACTCTTTGCTTGATCGCAACTTTGAAACATTTAATCCGGAACCAGAACCACCAGCAAAAATAAACATTTCATCGCGATACCATTGTGAAATTGATTCTTTATTGTCTTCTACTGCCAAAATAAAACATGCAGAACACTGCGGATGCTCTTCAACACCAACATTGAACCATATTGGCGAATTAAATGCGGCGTATTGATTGATTAAAATCGATTTTAGCTCTTCGTTGAAGATTGCACCTTCTTCTTTGTCTTTAAAATATTCATATTGAAAGCCCCAACCAGAAATTGTATCTGCTACACGGTCGACCAGTTGCTTTGCGCTTGACTCTCTGCTCTTTTTACCAAGGTGTCCGGAGAAATATTTCTCACACACGATGTCGGTCGCGGTCTGTGACCATGATTGCGGCACTTCAACATCGTTTTGTTCAAAAACAATGTCTCCGCGTGAACCAAAAATGACCGCGCGACGCTTCTCCCATACAATCTCATCATACGGATGGACGGTATCACGCGTAAAAAATCGCTCAATGGTAAGTGAGCGTTTTTTTGAAGCTACAACTTTTTTTGATTCTTCTTTTTTAGTGATTTTAGTGGTTGGGGTTGTTTGTGACATAAGCGTACACACATAGTACTCCTCTCTAGGTACGCCCCTCAACTAAAAAAATTTATTTTCCTGTGGAAAAGACCCGCTATTTTTTTGCACGTCGCAAAAATGCAGGAATTGCGTCCCACTCATCGTTTTGCTCCTCTGTTTCGGTAGGTTTTTTGGGTCGCAACAGTGGATTTTCTTCCATTCGCGGAAGACTTGAGAAAAGATTTGCACTCTTCGTGGCAGCCGGCACATGCCCATCGCCAAAACCAGATGCGACAACCGTAATTTTGATTTCGCCTTTGCGAAGTCGCTCATCTTTCACCGCACCAAAGATCACTTTTGCATCTTTGGCAATAGATTCAGTGATTACTTTTGCCGCTTCGTTCACTTCCCACATTGTTAAGTCATCCCCTCCAGCAATAGAGAACAAAACCCCGCGTGCTCCGTCAATAGAAAGATCGAGCAATGGTGAATTGATTGCCATTTTAGCAGCTTCCTTGGCGCGATCATCGCCCGATGCTTTACCAATACCCATGAGTGCGCTCCCCGCGTTTTTCATAATCGCTCGCATGTCAGCAAAGTCAACATTGATGATACCGGGAAGTGTAATGAGGTCAGAAATGCCTTGCACGGCCTGGCGCAAAATTTCATCACACATTGAAAATGCAGAAAGAAAAGAAGTTTTTTTCTCGATGATGCCAAGGAGGCGATCGTTTGGAATTACAATCATCGCGTCAACCGCTTCACGAAGTCGCGCGAGCCCCTCATCGGCGATTCGCCCGCGTTCAGAACCTTCAAACGAAAATGGTTTTGTAACGACGCCGATAGTGAGAGCATTTTCGCTCCGCGCAACGTCAGCGATGACGGGCCCCGCACCAGTTCCCGTTCCCCCACCAAAACCTGCGGTAATAAAAACCATGTCGACACCGCGAACGAGTTCGACAATTTCATTTTTATTTTCTTCGGCAGCCTGCCGGCCGAGCATTGGATCCATGCCCGCCCCAAGGCCTCGTGTTATATTTTTTCCAATGTGAATTTTTCGCGGTGCGAGAGAATTGTGCAAATCTTGCGCGTCAGTATTTACGGAAACAAAATCAACGCCTGGCACTTTCGATCTGATCATGTGATCGATCGCGTTTTGACCGGCACCTCCTACGCCAATAACTTTGATGCGGGCGAATGATTCTGCTTCCGGATTTATGCGTGGCATGGGCATACTCTAGCGCGCACCCTATGGAAGTCAACCCCGTACAAAATTGCAATTTCGTACGGGGTCAACCCTGTACAAAATGAGAAAATCTATTGTGTTTTTGGCTCAAAAAAATCAATAAAAGAAAGCATGTTTTCGAGCGTACTTTCATATTTTATATAAACATCGTTTGTCTTAATGTTCGTGACTAACACAAAAAAGTAGAGATCATTTTTATTTTCAAATATAATATATTCAACAAAAATATCACCGTCATAGGTAAAAACTTTTAATTCCTGCGCTGGGTGAGTATTGAAATTAATTTTCTTTGCAACATACGTTGAATGTAAAGGATAATCTTTAGTGGCAAGATCGAATCCCTCTCTCCATTTCTTAAACCATTCTTCAAAAGTAATATTTTGAAAGATGGTAAATCTAACTTGCGCGTTATTTGTTGGGATGTCATTTACTTTTTGAATATTTGCTGCGGGCCAAGAAGTAAAGACTGGCTCTTGAACGTCGTCAAAAATCTTATAATCTTGGGGGTGCTTCATTTCAAACCCATATTTTTCGTTTCGATAGGTGAGCCACTTCGATGTATCGAAGTCATTGCTCGCAGTGAGTGTAGTCGAACTGTTTTGTGCCGGAGGTTTTTTGTTTATATATATAAGAGAGTCTGTAGCACTTACAGTGTCGGCATCAATAGAGTCTTGCTCGACCTGCCACCAAAGACCCCCCCCCGCCACCATAAGAGCAGTAATTGCGTATATAAACCAACG
>JBBTUF010000054.1:0-12866 GCA_038063855.1 Patescibacteria group bacterium | reverse complement strand
GCGCCTTCGATAACAATAAAGGCAACAACAATAATTGCGATAGACCACACAAACCAACGATCAGGATAGATTATGCGAAACATGATTTATTTTTCGTTACTTATAAATTTCATGCGTACCAATTTCTAGAAATAGAACTCTACCTTTTTCTAAAAAGGCAAACTTAATGCGATAAGAACGATTAATCCAAAATGCCCAAAGTTCTTTTTCTTTGCCATGTAATTTATGAATACCAAGACGAGAATCAAATGGATTTGCACGAAAAACGAATTCTTTTTGCTTAGCTAGTTCCTTAATCTGCGCTGGCAGTTTTTTGTATTGTTTTTCAAATAATTTGCTTACTCTAATCTTTTCTACCGTCATACTCAATCGAGATCAGCGAGAGATTTGATTTTTCTGGTCTTGCCGGCCTTATATTCTCTCATCCCATCCTCATATAATTTATCGAGCTTCTCTGCCTCTTTTCCGCTCAAATAATATGTGGGCACAGCGCGCTCTAAGAGCTTTTGATACTCACCAATCGGCAAAATAACAACGCCTTTCTGCTCCTTTATTTTTGATTTTTGAATAGTAATGGTGTCCATGTTTCTACACTATATCACTCTCACGGAATATTAGCAATTTTTTATTATTGATTATTCGGCTCAAAAAATTTGAGGGTTGAGAGGATTGCTTTAAACTCTTCATCGGAAGAACCATCTGTTTCAGTATTATAAGAAAGCGTATATAAATGTTGATTATGTATCACATAGAAATTAGTGGAAGCAAAGCCACCTTCGTAACGTCCATTTAGTTTCAAGCTATCATCACTACCAAAAGCACCTCTCTCAAAATTGAAATATGATACACCACTACCTCCATACGCAAGAACGGGTGTCGATTCTTCTTTTTGTAGTTCTTGGATTAATTGATCAATATTCTGAACATCACGACCGCCAACACCAACAGACAACCTAATATCCTCGTCATAACCAAAGTGCACATTCCCAAAATCAATGCCATTCTTTTTCTCAATCGGGTTCCGAAAATTTGACGGATACTTAAACTCAAACCCATATTTTTCGTTGCGGTAGGTTTTCCAGTTTGATGTGTCTAATTGTTGGCTTGTATCTAGCACAGGGACAATGGGCATACGGCGCAGACGCATATGGAGTGCCAACGTTATTTGATCTGGAGATATTTCAAATTCTTTCTCAATCGAAAAAATAGTGATTGTCCATACAAGGATTATCGCAACAACTACAGCAACAACAATTGTCCAAATAAGCCACCTGTTTGGATGTATGCGATGGGAAAGTGAAATCATGCTTTAATCATACGCCGACTATCTCTTCTTGTATATATTTTTACGCACAAGCGCTTCAATGCCTGGAAGGGTACCGTCAGCAAGAAAGTCGAGCATTGCGCCGCCCCCAGTTGAGACGTGATAAAACTTTTTATGTAACTTCATGTGGTCGAGCACCGAAAGCGTATCCCCACCACCCAAAATAACTTTTGTTTTTCGCAAATTTGATAATGCGCGCAAAAGATCCCTCGTACTTTTATCGTATCCCTTTTCAATATACCCAAGTGGACCATTCCACAATACGTATTTTGCCTCGCGGGCAATGCTTACAAGCTGGCGCACCGTGTCGGGGCCTATGTCTAAAATACTTTCTGCGAACTCTACATCAAATACATCTTTTGCCCCATGCGCCGTTCGTACATCAAATGGTAATAATATTTTCGGTGATTTTAGAAAATTCTTTTTTATCACGCCGAGTGCTGAGGCCTCGAACATCGACTTCCCTATCTCAATATCATGAGCGGCAAGAAAAGTATTTGCCAACACCCCACCCAAAAAAACTGCGTCCGTTTTTGGAATAAAACTTTTAAGCAACGCGAATTTTGTATTAAATTTTACCCCACCCACTATCAATAAAAACGGGTGCGTGGGCTGCAATGCCGCGCCGAGTATTTTAACCTCACGCGAAAATAATTGCCCAGCATACGCAGGAAGTAGTTTTGGCACACCAACAATGGAAGCATGCGCGCGATGCGAAACGCTAAAAGCTTCGTTTACATACAGATCTCCAAACGACGCAAGCAGTTTTGAAAACTGTGCATCATTTTTTTCTTCACCCTTTTGTAGGCGCACATTTTCAAGTAAAACGACTTTATTTTTTAAAAGCCCTCGTGTGATAGCTCTTTTTGAATATTCCTCCACAAAACCGAGCTTCACGCCAAGCATGCGAGAAAGTTGTAATATGTGCGACTTAAAACTTAACTGTTTTTTTGAAATTGCATCTTCAAGGTGTGCTACAAGCACCACGTGAGCACCTCGGCGCACAAGATCCTTGATAGTTGGAGCAGTATTTTTGATTCTAAAGCTATCGGCAATTTTTCCATGTTCCAATGGCTCATTGAAATCAACTCGAACAAGCGCAGTTTTTCCTTTTAATGATTTTGGAGTTGTTACGAAAGTATGCGTGCGCATTCGATTATTCTTAAAAATTCTTTTGCATTGAGACTTTCACGCCCAACAAGTAAACCTGTAATTTCTTGCTCACGCAAAAACGAAGTTGCGTTCTTTGCGTTTACCGAACCCCCATATATAATTTTGAATTCCCGAACTGCCGAAACGCCATACAGATCAGCCAAAGTCTTTTTTATAAAAAGTGCGGCTTCGTTTGTATCTTCAGGGCGCGCAGGGGTGCCCGAACCAATTGCCCACACAGGCTCGTAGGCAACAGTTACTCGCCCAAGATCCTGTTTTTTTAGCTTTGCAAATGTGCCTTCGATTTGCCGACGAAGATCGCCAAAAAACAGACCGTCGGGATCGCGCTTTAACTCCCCTACGCAAACAATTGGATGAAGATTTGCCTTCAACGTTGCTTTTAGTTTTTGATTTACAATTTCGTCACTTTCCAATAAATACCGCCGCCGTTCTGAATGCCCTACAATGACGCACGTAACGCCAATATCTTTCAACATTGCGGGCGACACTTCTCCTGTATACGAGCCTGCCGGTTCCCAAAAAACATCTTGAGCGGCCAGTTGAATTTTTTTTGTGCGCCCTACCACTCCGAGATATGGAAATGGGGGAGCTATCACAACTTCGACACGACCAAAACTAGCCTGCTTCCGCGCAAGCTCTGTATATAAAGTTTTTGCATCACGCAATTTTTGTGGATTCATTTTCCAATTTCCGATAATACTAAATTGTTTTGAAGTCATAAAAATACTATAGAGCTTTTCTTAAATGAGTAGCCGCGTCTTCAGGAGAAATGGTGACAACCTCAACACCAGTACCCAACTCCACGCCTGCCAAATGCGACGTTTTTGGTAATAATTCTAAATGCCAGTGATAAAAATCATACTCGCCATCCCCTACAGGTGCCGTGTGAATAAAATAATTAAATGCTGGGTCTTTGAGGATTTTTTTAAGCGCACGAAGAGTACTCGTTAGCGCATCTGCAAATAACAATCGCTCTTCTTTTGTAATACGCTCAAACCGTGCATCGTGCTTGAGCGGAAATATTCGCACCTCAAACGCAACATGCGATGCAAAGGGAGCTACAACGACAAATGATTTATTTTTATAAATAACCCTTTCGTTTTTTTCAAGCTCCCACGCAATCGATCGACAATGTACACACACATCGTGCTTTTGTTTGTATTTGTATGCTCCATGAAGCGACCTATACACATCTGGCGGAATAATTGGGAGGGCTACGATTTGTGAATGAGGATGCCGTATTGAAGCTCCTGCCGCTTCGCCATAATTATGAAACACAAATACATACTTGAGACATTTCTCTTGTGTATGAAATAAAATACGCTCCTGATATGCAGAAATAATGCGTTCGGCCTCAACTGCTGTCATTGCGCTTAAAAATTTTGTATGCGACCGAGGAATAATTACTTCATGAAAACCAATGCCCACCATTTTGCGATATGACCCGTATGGAACTGGCATCGGGCAAATACCTTCATGCCCTGTTACCACTGGATATTTATTTTTTATAACCTGCAAAACCCAATCTCGGCGAATATTGCCTGGTTCTATTCCATTTTTTGAATACCATAAAAGTGGGTCGCCATTACCTGATTTTTGCGGATCTTCAAATGGACACGTTGAGCAAGGCGCTTTACGACTTTTGGATTTGGTTGCAAATGTATGTGGCCGTTTGCTTCTGCCCGGAGCAATCAAAACCCAATCGCCACTAACCACATCTTGTCGCAGTTCAGGGGAATCATTCATGACTTTTTGCCGTATACTCCTTTAACTATGTTCAGACGAATTTTGACTGTTTCAAGCAAAACTCCGATATACCCTGAGAGTTTTACATGACTTTCGGCATCGTTAATCCAATGTGCGGGAATAATACATATTCGAAATCCAAATCGGCGCGCAAGCGCGAGCGCTTCGATATCAAACCCCCAACGGTCAATATGAGAAACTGAAAAAATTTTTTCGCTCGCATTCTTTGTGAACGCCTTAAAACCACACTGCGTATCCCAGATTCCATGGACTGCAACGATCTGTATAAAAAGATTGCCCATATTGCCGAGTAGGCGCTTAAACGCTGGCTGTGGTACTGCCTGTGTCGCACCTTCCGCATCTTTGGGATCGCGTGACGCAATGACAACATCGCACCCCTCATCAAACAATGGTTTCATTGTATCGAAGTGTGAAATATCAGTAGAATTGTCTGCATCGGTAAAAAGCCGTACAACACCATGCGCCGCAAGCATGCCTTCTCGAACGGTATACCCCTTCCCTCTGTTTTGCTTTCGATCGATGACACGAATGCCTTCTTTGTCTTTTGAAAATTCTTCAATTTTTTTAGCCGTTCCGTCAGTCACGCCATCGAGTACAACTACAATTTCCCACGAATACGCCTGCCGCTTAAGATACGCGTACGTTATATCAAGAGTTTTCGTAATGCGCTTTTCTTCGTTATACGCTGGTATCACAACAGAAAGATATGGATCATTCATATTTTTATTTTATCATATTTCGCTTTCCGTCCAAAAAGCTCTGCAGTATGAGCGCGGCCGCTGACGCATCAATACGCTCTTTCGGTGTCGGGCCACGGCTTGCTTCTTTACTTGATAAAAACTCTTCTGTGGGCTTAACGGGTATCTGTAATACTTTCAATATGTCAATGAATCGTAATGCATGATCGGTCATCTCAGTGTCTTGCATGCTCGAAAGCCCACGTGGAACTCCAACAACAATTTCTTTAACCTCTTCTTTTTTACATATGTCACCGATCTGTCGTATGATCTCCTCGGGTGTCAGTTTTCCAATATCTAATACACCGTACGGAAACGCCATAAATTCTCGCTCGTCGGAGAGCGCAAGCCCCACCCGCCGCAAGCCATAATCAATTCCGAGCGTCCGTGCCATGGCTATTGTATAAAATCTTCCACCGATAAACGTGCCTGGCGTAGTATTGAACGAAATGTTCCGAAGGGTATTTCTTTTCTGTCCGCTGGGACAATTACCGTGAGTGTCGTCGTCTTGCCAAACTTCTGGAATTTTACATGACTGCCTTTTTGTGACATATAAACAAAGCCCTTGCGCTGAAGGACTTTAATGACATCGGAAGAAGAATAAAATTTAGGCACAATTTAATGTGAGCTTGACGAGACGAGGATCCTCAACCCTGCCAACGCGCGAAGATTTTCGTGTATTCTCAAAATACAACTCGAGCGCCTCATCTAAACTACTAAGCGCCTCTGCACGAGTTTTACCAAAACTAGACACGTCAACATTCAAACATTGAGCAACATAATACTTGCCTTCTTTCCATACAACATTATTGAGACCAATTTTTCGCATACTGGTACTATAGAAAATTTTAAGCAAAATTGCAAAGTGGTTTTTTTATTGTGTAATTATTTTTGCTCCAGTTTTAGTAATTATAATTGTGTGCTCGAAGTGTGCTGCGGGTTTACCGCTTTGAGTTTTCCATGCCCAGCCATCGCGAGAAACTTTCACATGTGGCAAACCAATAGTAAGCATCGGCTCAATTGCAAGAACCATACCTTCAACTAACTCATGCCCAGTGCCTGCTCGCCCCCAATTTGGGATTTCAGGCTCTTCATGTACCGCAAGACCCACACCATGCCCAACCAGTTCTCGTACTACTCCAAACCTTTCTCCTTCCGCATACTTTTGAATTGTCGCTCCAATATCACCAACTCGTGCGCATGGCCGCACCACACTGATACCGAGCGCGAGGGATTTTTTAGTCACATCGATCAGGCGCTGATTTTCTTTTTCAATTTCGCCCACACCGACCGTAACTGCCATATCTGTATAAAATCCTTTGTATTTCATTCCGATATCAAGCCCAACAATATCGCCCGAGACAAGCGCCTTTTCGCCAGGAATTGCATGCACTACTTCGTCATTCACAGAAACACATAGTGAGGCAGGATATGATATCTTTGTACCGCGTGTTTTATAATTTTTAAATGATGGCGTTCCGCCAACTTTTCGAATACCACGCTCTGCGACTTCATCAAGGTGCTTTGTTTTTATGCCCGGTTTTGTCTCACGCACAACATCATTGAGCACTAAAGCGAGTAAATGCCCTCCTTCGGAGAGCATATCGATATCTGATGCGCGAGAAATAATCATACAGAATTTCCTTGCAATGCTTTTACAATATCGGCATAAACTTTTTCGGGCGGTTGATCGCCTTGAATATCAAAAATTGGAATACCAAAAGCAGTAAATAGTGGCAAAATAGATTCTGTTAAATGTTCGTATTCGTGCCACCGCACTTCGATCACATCTGATTTATCAAGTGAACGCGCCACTAATTCTCCGCCACATACTGGACAATAGGTAAGCTGTTCATTTTCTTGTGACCACAAAAGTGCTTTACCACAACGCTTGCATATGCGGCGATGCATATTTCGAAATATCGATGTTTCCTTACTCACAAGAATATGGAGAACGGCAATTGACCCATCTCCATAAATTTGCGTAAGCAAGGGAAGCATCATTTCTGCGTCTTCCCGTGTTCGCGGTGCCCCCGAGGAAAGAATGCCATACCCCGAATGTGCAATTCTTTCCATTTCTTCCCGGATGATCCCTTGAACCCAGCTAGGTGTGGTAAGGAGTCCCTTTTCAAATCGTTCGCGCTCGGTACGAACTACTGGATCATCTTGGTATTGAGGATCGTACACCTTAAGCTCGATAGCACGTCCTAGGTCAAAATGGCGATACCCTTCAAAGCGATCGACAAGGAGCATCGCCTGGGTACCCTTCCCCGACCCCGGCGGGCCTATAAAAATAATTACTCGTGGCATTGCCATACCACAGTCTTACATATTTATGTGATATTGAAAAATTTTATTAGAAAATGAAAACCCCTCCGACATGCAATGCCAGAGGGGTTGAGTATCTCGTGAGCTAACCTATGAAACGAACAGCTGGGTTTGCTTTGTTAAAGTTATGGCCAAGCCAGTAATATTTCGCTTCCCACTTGCCAACACAACGACATATGCACCGGACGAACAACTCGCCCTCATAAATGCCGTAGATGGTCCCCCAGAAGAAAATATGGCGGACATTACCATCCTCATCAAGCCCCCACTCATCGGGAATGAGATTTGGATGCGCGAGCAAATAATCACTGATGTTCGCATTGAGAACGGGTTCATGCTCCAGTTCAAGGCGAAGCTTATTGCCTTCGACGACCTTGCCGTTCATCTGGCTTGATGAGAGGTAAAACTTTACCTTTGCCGGATCCCACTTGAGCTCACCGCCTTTGCGGTGCTCCTCGACATGCCAGCCTTGAGGAATGGAAGGATTAGCGTCGCAATCGATGATGTTACTGACCACATCGACTTTACCAAAACTTCGGATGACTGGAAGCATCTGTGCAAGAACGTCACCCTTGCACATCTTCTTGATGTCTGCGTTGGTGTACCCTGCGCGACGAAAAGCGAGCTTGAGTTCATTCGCCTGTCCGACATCGAGCATTATTTCGCTCATGGTCGTTCTCCTTGGGCTTGGCAACGTTGTTCTTGCGAACATTGTTGCGAGTTAACGAGTTAGCTCACATTTAAAGTGCCTTCTGTTCAAATGTAACTATAGCACTAAAAACGATATTTTTGTCAATAACGTAAAATCATTAAAAAAATTATGGTTTTGGGTCAATTTTAGTCGTATTCTCGAAGAGTGAGTTGCGCGCGAATTTGTTTTATGGTTTCGAGTACTACCGACACCACAATGAGAAGCGCGGTACCACCGATAGTAAGTGATTGTATCTGAGAAAAAAGCGCTTGCATGATGAGTGGCAATACCGCAATAACGCCAAGAAACACAGCCCCCACAAGCGTGATGCGTGTGATGAGTTTCGAAAGAAATTCTGTTGTGGATGGGCCTGGGCGAATGCCGGGGATGAAACCCCCCTGTTTTTGAAGATTTGAAGAAATCGCTTCAGGATCAAATGTTACTGCAGTATAAAAATAGGTAAACAAAAATACTAGCAAGAAATAGCTGATACCATACAACAAGAGATTATTCAAAAAACTTGTTAATACATGACTAATGCCTAAAACAAACGAATTTGAACTTACACGCGCGAGAAAACTACCAATAATTGGTGGGAATAGCAAAATTGAAATTGCAAAAATAATTGGGATAACTCCAGCTTGGTTTACTCGAAGTGGCAAATAGGTCGACATGCCTCCGTACATTTTTGCACCTCTCACACGTTTTGCGTACGATATAGGAATTGGCCGTTCGGCCTCGGTAATAAGTACTACGCCCGCAATAACAATGGGAGCAATAACCATATACCCAATAATCGTGGACAGTGCTGACGAATCAATACCACCACCCACTTGTTGTAATTGAAAAAATGTTTGTGCAAATGCTGCAGGAATCCCTGCAACGATACCTGCAAAAATAATAAGTGAAACTCCATTGCCAATGCCATGCTCGCTCACCAGCTCACCAATCCACACAAGTAGCATTGAGCCCGCCGCTACAATAAGCACATCGATAAACATTTCAAACCCGGTGAGTGGCGGAATAATACCTTGCGATGGATTCGACAAAAGTGATAAAAGTGCATATCCCTGTAAAAATGCGAGCGGTACCGTGAGCAAGCGCGAATACTGATTAAATTTACGCCGTCCTGCCTCGCCATCTTCTTGATACATTTCTTTGAGGGAAGGAAAAATCATCGTCAAAAGCTGCATAATAATAGACGACGTAATGTATGGTCCTACCCCAAGCATCATAATTGAAACCCGCTCAAGACCCCCTCCAGAGAAAATATTTAAAAATCCAAGAAAATTATTTGAGGCAAGATTTGGAATACGGGCAGGATCAAATGTCGGCACCGGAACTACCGAAAGAAGCCGAAACAATGCTAAAAAACCAAACACAACGAGTACTCGCCTTCGTAAATCTTTGTCTTTGAAAATCCCGAGTATGCCTTCCATATATTAGGCTTCTTTTATATTATCTGCAGAAAGCGTGCAATCAGTAATCATAAGCCCCTTCAAGGCCGCCTTGGCACCAAGAATTTTTACTGATGGTAGTTTGCCACCGATACGGCGAATAAGTCTATGTGCAAACAATGTTTTTGGGCTAACAGTTTCACCTGGCTTAAAATATTTTGCCACAACGACAGACTTTACAACCACAAGAGTTTTTTTCGGACCCGTGTGACGATATCCACGTTTCTTTGGAATTTTTTTAATGATATCACGCATTTCAGGGCGAATATGGCGCCCTGCTCGAGCTTTTTGACCCTTTATACCTCGGCCTGAAAAACTGCCGCGTTTGCCGCCGCGCCCAATTCTAACTTTTCTGGCACTCTTCGTGCGTTGCTTAAGCGTGTGGAGTTGCATGGTTTTTCTTAGCTCGTAATCTCTTTAATGCTAAAATTGTAATCTTTGCATTGTTTAATTTATTCGTGGTGCGAGAAAGAATTTTTGCGCTTGCATTCTCAACGCCAGCAAATGACAGCACCAAACGCACCGCGCCTCCTGCAATCAACCCCCTCCCCTCGCGTGCAGGCTTGAGAAGTAAATGAGCCGCACCGCTTTTAACTTCAATATCGTGAGGTATTGATTTTGTCTTTGTCAGCGGCACGTGTATAAAATTAGCTCTGGCATTGCGAAGCGCTTTTTCGATCGAGAGCGCAGTATCAATACCTTTTGCAACACCAACGCCAACTTTACCCATTTTGTCGCCCGCAACAACAGTGGCACGAAAGCTAAACCGACGCCCACCTGCAACAACACGAGCGACGCGACGAAGATCGATCAGCTTATGCTCAACATCACTTTGTTCTCTCGGTTTTCGTGGTCCTCTATACATATAATTAATTTATTAAAATTCTAACCCAGCCTTCCTGGCACCTTCAGCAACCGCCGCGACACGACCATGAAATCGATTTCCTCCTCGATCAAAGGTAACACGTTTGATCCCTTTTTCGATAGCGAGCTTTGCAATTTCTTCACCAACACTCCGCGCCCGCATTGTTTTTGTAGCTTTCTTATCTTTCCCTTTCAATGAAATATCGCTCATGCCAATAATGGTCTGCTTTTTTTCGTCATCGATAAGCTGAACTTGAATGTGAGCGACAGAACGCGAAACTGACAGGCGCGGACGCTCATGCGTACCCTGTACTTTTGCTCGTACCCGATTGTGCCTTCTCTTTAATTTGTCTTGTGGTGACTGTTTCATAAAAATATTCTAGCTTGTAGTGGCTTTCTTACCTGCCTTTCTTCGGATAACTTCGCCCACATAATGAATCCCTTTGCCTTTGTACGGCTCGGGCTTTTTGAGAGCACGGATGTTTGCGGCAATACGCCCAACAAGTTCTTTGGAGACGCCGGAGACGGTAATTGCATTTTTCTCGACTTTAAAAGTTATATCTTTTGGTGCCTCAACACGCACGGGATGCGAAAAACCAAGAGCGAGTTCAAGATCACGCCCTACAAGAGCAACTTTGTATCCAACGCCTTCGAGCTCAAGTTTTTTTTCAAAACCAGAAGTCACGCCAATAATCATTCCTGCGATGAGAGAACGAATGGTACCCCATAATTTGCGTGAGTCTTTTGTTTCGTGCGCAAGAGATATGGTAATTGTTTTATCACTTTGAACAACGGCAATTTCGCGCGGCACGAACAAGTGAAGCTCTCCTTTCGATCCCTTCACGACAATATCACCGCCACTGATTTTCACATCAACGCCATCTGGTACTGGTATTGGTTGTTTGCCGATACGACTCATATATCTACCAAATTGAAAATAAAATTTCACCGCCTAATTTGGCTTTCCGCGCTTCGCGATCAGTCATGATACCTTTTGACGTAGACACAATCTGCAGACCCATGCCATTTCGAGGAGTATGAAGTTCTGTTGTTTTTTTATATACGCGACGAGACAGACGAGAAATTCGCTTCACTCCATCGATGCGGCCGCGGCCACCTTCGCCATACGCGAGGCCCACTTCGAGCGTTCGACGCACGCGTTTGCCTCGGCGGTCAATTTTTGCAATATACCCTGTTCGCTCAAGCACTTTTGCAACCTCCCATAAGAAAGTTGTGTATGGTGCCTCTGTCGATTCTTTGCCGACAGCTTGCGCGTTCTTGATGCGTATTAAAAAATCTGACAACGGATCTCTTACCATGATGATTTCCTAATACCGGGTATCATACCCTCATTAGCGAGCTCCCGAAAACAAATTCGACACAAGTCAAAATCCCTCATATAGCCTCGTTTTCGGGCACAACGAAAACAACGACGCACTATTCGCGTCGAAAATTTTGGCTTTTTTAATGCCCTGACCCGTACTGATGTCTTCGCCATTGCTTATAGAGTTTAGTTGAATTAAGCGCTTTTTGCAAGCGGGAAACCGAGCGTACGGAAAAGAAGTTCGGCTTTTTCTTTTGTCCCTGCATTGGTCACTGCCGTCACCTGAAGACTGAAAACTCGACGAATATCTTCACCAATGAGCTCCGGGAATACGATGTGTTCGCGAACAGCGACATGCATGTTGCCATGTTCGTCAATCGCAGTTTTGGAAAGACCTCGAAAGTCACGCATACGAGGAATTGCGACATACACAAACCGTTCTAAAAATTCCGTCATGCGCTTACCTCGAAGCGTGACACGGTAGCCAACGAGTTGACCCTTGCGCGTCTTGAACGACGCAATTGCAATACGCGCTGGACGGGCTTGTGGGAGCTGACCGGTAATAAGCATGAGACTGCGCTTTACCTCTTCGCGCTCTTTTTCATCTTTGAGGCGTCCAATACCAATATTGACAATCACCTTCTCAATGCGAGGAACTGCATGAACAGTCATCGCTTTAAACTGCTCGCGAAAAGCGGGGATGGTTTTTTCTTTATAAACTTCTGAAAAATGTTTTGTAATCATGAAAGTGTTGCTTTACATTTTTTGCATATGCGCGTTTTTACTCCGTCGGTGATCTCATATCCAACACGCGTACCTTTGCCACACGATGGGCACACAACTCGTACATTTGAAATGACAACGGGGTGGGTCACGATAATGCTTTGACCTTTTTCGCCAGCTCGACGCGGGCGTGTATGTCGAGTTTTTTGATTTACTCCTTCAACTAAAAGTTTGCCGACGCGTGGCAAAACACGAACAACCCTGCCTTTTTTGCCGCGATCTTTTCCTTTCGCAACCTGCACGGTATCACCTTTTTTTATTTTGAGTGAATAGATCATAATACCTCCTCAGCAAGTGAAATAATTTTTGCGTACCCGCGCTCACGAAGTTCACGCGCGATGGGACCAAATATGCGCCCACCTTTTGGCTCTTTTTTTGCGTCAATGACAACTGCGGCATTGTCATCAAAGCGAATATA
>JBBTUF010000053.1:0-15036 GCA_038063855.1 Patescibacteria group bacterium | reverse complement strand
GTGGCTGAGTGGTTGAAAGCGCCGCTCTCGAAAAGCGGTATACTCGAAAGGGTATCGTGAGTTCGAATCTCACCCCCACCGCTTTGTATGGGTAAATCCTCCCGCCTCCGCCATTGTGATATAATAAGCCCATGTTTGTTGGGATGCTTTTTACGGTGATGGTGTCGTTAGCAGTTGGCTTGTTTAGTATTCTTACATTTTTTAGTTACAAGAAAATTGATTCGCAATTTGTATCTCGTTCGGTTCTCGCGGGCGCGCTCTTTTGGCTTGGTATGGCGGGTACGTGGTTTGCAACGGCGGGGATTGATTTTTTTCAGTATCAAAGAGAGTTGTCGATGGCGATACTGATAACGTATATTTTACAATTTTTTGTTGGAGCATCAATAGTTGCTGCTGCTTATTTTTTTAAGGAAGTGCTTTTTACGAGGCGTATGCGTAGCGCAACGCTTGTTCTATATGGTATATGGTATGGAGTTTTTCTAGTGTCGTTATTTTTATATGGGGTAAGACCTCAAGCTGAAAGTTATTTTATTGGACAGATTCTTACGTCATATACGACGCTTACTCTTTTTACTGTCGGGTTTTTCCCGCTTTGGATCGGATCTATAATTCTCTTTTTTCGTTCAATATCTAATGCTTTAAAATTATCAGAGCCCGAAAGAAGGTTTAATATGTTTATGGGGTTGTCATTGATCTTGATCGGGGCCGCAGGCGGAGTGGATGAAATCGGCATTGTAACTGGTTGGATGGTGACCGCGGTACGGCTCATGACTCTTATCGCGAGCATTGTTGCCTATATGGGCATGTATGGGCTTAGAAAGCAAGAAGATATGGTCATTGTTTAATATATTGGTACTATGTTTGTTGGCATCCTTTTTTCTGGTTTAGTTTCGCTTGTGATAGCAATTTTTAGCGTTTTAACATTTACAAGTCATTATAAAGCCGATTCACGATATGCAGGGCAGTCCGTTTTGTCGTTTTCATTTTTCTGGTTTGGCATGGCTTTCGTATGGCTAATAATCGCATCCATGGATTTTTTTAGATATTTTAAAATTCAGGAAGCCGCGATCGTTGGTACCTATTGTTCGCAGGCACTTATTGGGGCGTCTCTTGTCGTCGCTGCATATTTTATGCAGGAGACGATATTTATCAAGCGACGACGAAAAACAGCTCTCATGGTGTATGGCATATGGTATGCGCTTTTTTTAGCATCACTTTTTACATTCAAAGTTCAGCCGCAACCAGCAAATTATTTTGCCGCACAAATTATTTCGTCGCCAGTTACTTTAAGTTTGTTTACTATTGGTTTTTTTCCTTTGTGGATTGGCGCGATTGTTTTGTTTGTTCGTTCAATATTGAATAAAAAACTTTTGGCCGAGCCTTTATGTCGTGCTCAAATGCTCATGGGTCTATCGCTTATATTACTTGGTATTGCAGGAGCCATTGATGAAACTGGCATTGTGTATGGCTGGATGGTTACTGCGGCACGGCTTGTAACGCTTATTGCAAGTATTGTTGCATATTCCAGCGTGAATGGTCTTAGAAAACAGGACGAAATGATAATTGAATAGATAATTTTAAAAATAAAATTAAAAATCAGCGCTTTACAGAAGCATTTTTTAATGCTACTTTAAAGTGCATTATGATATTCGCGATTATCTTTTTATGTCTTGTGATTGTTTTTCTTGGATATCGAATTTGGCGCATTGAAAAAAAATTACAAGTTTTATTCGGCGGCGCGAGAGCAAAGACGATCGAATCGTTAGTTGGTGACCATCACGAACGTTTAGGAGTTTTGCGTAGTGAATCGGTAGAGTTACAAAAAGCTGTTCTTGCGCTTGAGAATAATTTTCTCAAATCAGTACAAAAAATTGGCGTTGTTCGATTTAATCCTTTTTCAGATTTAGGCGCTGGAGGAGACCAAAGCTTTGCTATTGCGCTTCTTGATGGCGGCAACAATGGGTTTGCTCTGTCAGGGATTTATGTGCAGGGAAGGCCCATGATGTACGCAAAACCGATTGAAAAAGGTATGTCGCGATATGCATTATCACGCGAGGAGCAAGAGGCACTTTCGCGCGCGGGTTCTGTAGGATAACGATAATTAAAAAAAATGACCACACATGTAAAAGAAACATCAGTACAAATTGCACGCCACCCCATTGTGGTTATTTTGGGGCATGTTGATCATGGGAAAACGACGCTTCTTGATACAATTAGGAAGACAAATGTTGTAGCTTCAGAGGCTGGTGGGATAACTCAACATTTGGGTGCATATGAAATAATTTGGAATCACAGGCATATTACATTTCTTGATACGCCGGGGCACGAAACGTTTTCCAAAATGCGTGAGCGTGGCGCACGCGTTGCAGACATTGCAATATTGGTAGTAGCCGCCGATGACGGTGTAAAGCCTCAAACAAAAGAAGCATATGAGGCTATTAAAAAAGCAGAAATTCCATACCTTATTGCTCTTAATAAAATCGATAAACCGTCGGCAGATCCCGATCGAGTAAAATCAGCGCTTGCTGAAGTCGGCATTCTTGTTGAGGGGTGGGGAGGTACCGTGCCGATTGTTCAAGTCTCTGCGAAGGCAGGAACGCATATCGATGAGCTTCTTGATACGGTATTGCTCGCGGCGGAAATGGAAGAGTTAAAAGCTGATCCAAATATTCTCGCTCAAGGAGTTGTGATCGAAGCGCATCTCGACCCACGCCGCGGACCGTCCGCGATGTTGTTGGTTACAAACGGCACATTGCATAAAGGGGAATTTGTACTCGCGGGGTCTGCGTTGTCACCCGTCCGAATACTTGAAGATTCGCTTGGGAAGAACGTAGACGAGGCAGGACCATCAACACCTGTTACGATAGTTGGTTTTAATAAAGTGCCCGATGTTGGTGTTTTGTTCCAAGCGTTTCACTCAAAAAACGAACTCGAAAAAAATCTGAGCGCCAACGTAGCGCCAATCATAAAAGATGTACCAGATTCGACAAGCGCGGAAGTTGGAATAATGCTGAAGGCCGATGTTGCAGGCTCTCTCGAGGCAATCTCAGACGAGGTGCGTCGCGTAATTCCAGCTGGCCTTCCGGTACGATTTTTTGAGGGAGGTGTAGGCGATATTAATGAAAATGATATTAAAACCATTTCTTCGGCGCACATCGCGTTTGTTATTGGGTTTCATACAAAAATAAAAAATCAGGCTGCAGACCTAGCAGAACGATTCAATGTCTCTGTAAAAACATTTGATGTTATCTATGAGGCGATAGAATGGATTTTAGCAGAACTAAAAGTTCATGTTCCAAAACAGTTTACTCGTGATGAACTCGGAAAATTATTGGTTCTAAAAACATTTCAATCGACTGGTGGCGGGCGTATTATTGGTGGGCGTGTGCGCGAAGGGAAGGTTGTGCGTGATGCAAAGTTTGATATTATGCGTGCTGGTGAACGTGTTGGCTCGGGTTCGGTTAGTAGTGTTCAGAGAAACAAATCAGCAGTGGACGCGCTTAAAGAGGAGGAAGAGGGAGGTCTTCTTGTTCAATCGTCGCGAGCGATCGAGGAGCGCGACATTCTCGCATTTTACAATGAATCCCGTACGAATTAACGCAACATGTATTACACATATATATTAAGAAGCAAGAAAAACAAAGATTTCTACACCGGCTATACTAAAGATTTACGGAAACGCTTCGAGGAGCATAATGATGGAAAATCAAAATATACAAGTACGCGTGGACCGTATGAAATAATTTATTACGAAGCGTGTCATGATATGGATGATGCAAGGTCGAGAGAAGTATATCTTAAATCAGGTATGGGTAAGCGCTATCTCAAAGCACGACTGAAGCGTTTCCTAATTCGTACGGGATGAACGAGAGGCGTAGAGAGCGGCTTGCAGCATTTGTGCGGGAGTCACTGCCTGATTTTTTTCGTTTTGAATGTGGATTTAGTAACGATATATTAGTTTCTATTATTCATGTTGAACCCAATGAAGCTTCAAGTAAAGTAAAAGTGTATGTAAGCGTGTGGCCTGATGATCAGCGTGACGCGGTTGCCAACACTCTTAAAATGAGTGAAAATAAGGCGAAGCATTATATTCGAGCAAGAATTTCATCGAAGTATTCACCCGCGGTTTCATTTCATGTTAAATAATGGCTCGGTAGCCCCGCCTGCGCCGATGCCTGCCCGAGTGTCAGGCGGGCTTCGGCGGGCAGGCAAGTGGGCGAGAAGTAAAATGCTTTACTTTGAGCCGGCGAAGCCGCGGGTCGCGCGAGAGGCGCGACGGCAAGGGTTTGCCCCGACATACTATTTTTATTTATACTAAATGAAGTCGGGATCACGATATTAAAATTTTGAGTACGGCCACGTAGCCAAGTGGTAAGGCAAGAGTCTGCAAAACTCTTATACGAGGGTTCGATTCCCTCCGTGGCCTCAGAATTTTAATATCAATCAAGAATTTTAGTTTCAATTTTTATTTTTTGCAGAGTGTCATTGGCAAACGCTATATGCCTTAGGTATAATAACTGTATGAAGCGACTTGGAAAGGTATCGTTGGTTTGGTCAGCAAATTTAGCTTATGCAATAGGTCTTATTGCATCGGATGGTAATCTCTCGCCAGATGGTCGACATATTAACTTAACTTCAAAAGATGAAGAAATGATACAAACATTTAAAAAATGTTTGGGATTGAAAAATCGAGTTGGACGGAAAAGCCGTGGAGGTTTTAAAGATAAGAAGTATTACGTTTTACAGTT
This sequence comes from Patescibacteria group bacterium, assembly GCA_038063855.1. Taxonomy (GTDB): domain Bacteria; phylum Patescibacteriota; class Minisyncoccia; order Ryanbacterales; family GWA2-47-10b; genus JBBTUF01. The sequence continues at coordinate 10,288 of JBBTUF010000053.1, read as the reverse complement.
TGGGGATAGAAATTTTTACGATTTCTTATTAGCGCTTGGGCTTATGCCTGCGAAGTCAAAGGTTCTTGCAGAGCTAGAAGTCCCAGAAACATATTTCGCTGATTTCTTTCGAGGGTGTATTGATGGAGATGGAAATATTGATATTCATAAACATGCAGAGAGCAGGCATTTACAATTAAAAATGCGTTTGTGTTCGGCAAGCTTAATTTTTCTTGAGTGGATAAAGCGAGAAATTACTAAGTATACAATGATACATGGAGGCTGGATTGAGAAAAATAAATCTGTTTACACCTTATGTTTTGGGAAAGCTGATTCTATTAAAATTTCTCATTTTATGTACTATGATGTAAATGTGCCTTGTTTAAAGCGTAAGCGAAATAAAGTAAAGAGATTTTTGCGGGTATGGCCAAATTGGTAAAGGCGCACGGCTTAGAACCGTGTGGGGCAACCCTTGGAGGTTCGAGTCCTCCTACCCGCATATATACAGGCAGGCATAGTGTACTTTGTGGTCGAACTACCAAGTTAAATTTTTTGGTGATTTTTTGGTTTAATCTTGATATATTTTACTTATGGTAAATATGTTTGAGGGAGGGCAGTCTCTTGAAGGTGAACAAAAGAATGAATCCGAGTTGCGGCGAGAAGAAATTTTGTTAAACGACGAGCCCTTGTCATTTGAAGAAGTACAAAAGTTGGTGCATTTCGAGCGACTCAACACATGGCCTTCAGAGGAAAAATTACGCGAGTATTTAAATGGCAAGCCAGAAGAAACAAGACGAGACATAGTAGCTCATAAGGCAGAGATAGAAGAACAGGGAAGTAATATCGATGACATGCACAAGAACATTGAAAGATTCGTAGTTTTTAAAAGGTTTGAAGTAAAGGAGTTGGGGAGTCTAAAACACTGGGGCAAGATTAAAAACTATTTAGAAAATAACAATATCAATTCCGATGGTATTAAAGTGGTCGTGATAGATAACGAAGAGTATTGGAAAACTTTTTTTGGTTCTAATAATTCAAAATCAGAGGTAGAGCCAAAAACGATAATATTAAAAAAGAAAATATTTGAGAGCGAAAACATTGATGATGAGAACCTGTCGTGGATTGTGCACGAAGTAGGGCATGTAGCCTTTTATGATTTTTTAGATGACAAAGCCAGTGAGTATATATCTAAAGTTCACGAGCGTAAAAAGTATATACGTACTGCAATGGAAAGTGTTGCGTTTCAGATGCAAATTGGCTATTTAAAAAGCATAGGAAAAACTAAAGAAGCTTGCTGGGCTTTCATGAAATTATATATTGAAGAATCTTTTGGGCTAGATGAAAGTCTTGATGATACGCAAAAAGCATTAAAACAAAATGAATTGGAACAGCTAATGCAATATGTGAATAATGTGTTTGGTCAATAAGAATTCCTATATTTCTAAAAATTATTCGCCGATTCTCCTTGCACGAGGAGCGTTTTGAGATTTGCGACGTTGCTGGTTTTCTTTTTCGGTTATTTCCTTTAATGTTTTTCCATTTCTCAAAACTATATTTTCGAACGGAATAAGTGTAAATCCACTTGTAGATTTGAAAATTGCCTTTTTACCATCGCACCATGCAAGCTTTCCGTCTATTGCTGCCTCACGTGTATGCAAGTTCGTGTCGCCGATTCGCGAATATTCATAAAATTTTGATGATCTGTTGCCAAGAAAATCTTCTACGATCGGGAATTGTCGAGTGAAAATGTCCCACTCATAATCCTTAACTGGTACTGTGGCTTCTTGTTCCAATCTACTTAAAACTTCATTGGCGACAAGCTTTTCTACTCCATGACGAAGTGTGACAGGGAGAACCTCCGGGCGTTTATCGCCCTTTCGGATGCTCTCAACATCATTTAAAAGTTGGCCGGATTCTAAAATGGCATTTCCGTCTTTGATTCCACTAGATGAAGCAAGCGCATCTCGTAGGAGCTCAAATGAAACAGGGTCGCTTATACTAGAAATTCGTTCGGATTTTCTTTTTAAGAGATCATAGTGCTCGATGCGTTCATTATCATCAGATAAATTTTGCATAAAAATATAGTCTGCTTCCGCTTTTGAAATAAAATTTCTTTCCTCATCGGTGAGAGGTTCAATAGGTCCCGCGGGATTTTCAACTTTCAAGCTTCCTTTTTCTGTTTCAACGGCGGCTTCGCGGGTTTTAGGAGGATCGGTGGGCTTATTTTCTAAGAGGCGCTCTACAGCATCACGTATACGATGTGTTTGAGTCACGTAATCAATAGTCAATTTACCGTGTCGCACGCGATCTATGATATTTATCAGACGATCTGGCTCAAAAGTTTCCTGACTGCCACGTATTACTCCAATTTTCTCAATGGCCTGATATAGTTCCGAAAATGAATTCGATGTACGAATTAATTGTGCTTTTTCGGCTACACTCAATTCTTCTTGATTTTCCGAATTGGAATCAGTGGATTCTGTAGGATGAAATGTTGAAGTTCCTTCCATATTCGTAATGCTATCAGTTTCTTGGCGAGAGAGCAAAAATGAATTGAGGGGGGGCGTGGCTGTACGCACTAGAAAAACTTGCCGCTTTTTGTTATAGTGACTGAAGATTTTTGGATTCATGCGGTCACCCCGCTTAGCGGGGTTGGATCGCGCTCAGCGCGGTCATCGTATAATGGCTATTATGCGTCCTTGCCAAGGACGAGACGGGGGTTCGACTCCCCCTGACCGCAATGTAGGGCGGCACGCCCAGTAAAAATCTGGGGAGGCGAACCGGAGCTGAACGCCAGTGGTTTGAGTGAGGCTCCGTGGCTTCGCCGGTAAGGCGAAGTGACTCCCCCTGACCGCACACTTCGACTTTGCTCATGGCAAGCCAAAGTAAGAATGCCGCGGTGGCGGAACGGTTTACGCAGAGGACTTAAAATCCTTGACCCGAAAGGGTTTGTGGGTTCGAATCCCACCCGCGGCACAGTCGGAACGACAATAAATTATAGTTGGGATTCGAACGGAATGCCACGACGGCATTCCGAGGGATTTTCGTGAAGAAAATCGAATCCCACCCGCGGCACAAACTCAAAAAATTCCAGATTTTTCTGGATTTTTTTGAGTTTGTTTTCGAGATGAGAGGATTCGAACCAGATTCGAGCGGCATTGCTTCAAGCGAGAATCTGCGGGTTTGCTGACAAAGCAAACCGAATCCCCACCCGACTGAACAGTCGTTCAGGCAGGCCACCCGCGGTACATCAGCCGATACTATCCCAAAAGTTTTTGATTACATAAAAAATTGTAGCGGCACCAATCATGATCACAAGGCCAATGATGCCCCACATCATATGGCGGCGCCCCGTACTTCGGCCTTCGTCGCTATCTGACTTTGCAATGTATTCGATAACACCCCAAATAAAGACAAGGGTAGCAAACGTAATGAGTACAGTAATAAACGGCATAATAATGCGATCGATAATTATTTGCATAATGCCTCCAACGGTAGCGTCTGTAGCGTCCGCGTATACATAGGTAAATGGCACGGCGAGTAGTATCGCCATGCTGATTGTAGAGTATAAAAGATTTTTAAAGCGGTTCAATAACACTTGGAAATTCATTTTCTTGTAACCCAAACGATTCTACAATAAGTTTTACAATGCCCCAGACACTCATTATCATCGCAAGCCCAATAATACCATAGATAATAATTTGGCGCCCTTGGCGTAATTTTTCTTCGTCACCCGATGCACTTAAATATCGAATAATACCCCACATAAATACAGCCGTTGCGACGGCGATAAGAAATGTTATGGCCTCAAGAAAGAAACTGCCGAATGCATCAAATATATCTTCTACGGTAGCGGCATTTATTGTAAGTGGAATCAGAGTCAGCGCTACTAATAGGAGTGGTCTTAATTTTCTCATATCAATTCTAGTATAAATGGAATTTGGTTAAAAACAAAATCCGCCAGCTGGCGGATTTTGTTTTTAACCCAAAATAATGTTATTGGAATCCGGACTGATCACCAATGCCGCCAGGTATAGCTGTATCACCAAAACCAGTGGCTTGAACAACAAATTTGACAATACCCCACACTGAAATCATGACTGCAAGTGCAATAATTCCAAAAATCATTAAATTGCGACCCTGTTTTGTTTTTTCTTCGTCTCCCCCCGCAGTAACGTATCGGATAATACCAAAAAGAAATACAAGAGTTGCGATGACGATAAGGAACGGAATGATCGCTTCCTGAATGAAGGTTGTAACTTCCGTAAGTGCCCCTGATTGCGCTGTAAACGCTAACGCTGAAAATGGAAGTAAGGCAAGACTTGCTATAATAAATCTTTTCATAAGTTAATTATTTTATTATTAATTTTTTATAATTTTTTAAGGTTAAGAATCACTCGACCTTTTAAGACAAATATATTTTTTATGAGCCTCCTGTGAGGCTTTCCGCAAAATCGATTATCGCGCTTGCAATTACAGAGGCTCCTGCGATAATTACCGCTCCAATTAATGTATAGATAAGCATAGAGCGCGCTTTTTTTAATTTTTCTTCATTACCTTGGGCGAGTACAAAGTATATGCCAGTAAGAATAATGAAAAAAATTACAGTCGGTACGCCGATAGCCACAACCCATTTCATAATACTTTGCAATATCGTTGCAAATTCATGTGAACTAGTTGGTGCTGTAAACGGATCCGGAGCTGCCCGCACGCCTCTGTACATTAAAAGAAAGGCTGTTATTAGTATACCGAATGTTTTGTTGTTTGGAAAGTGCCTGTGGATAGCGTACCCCCACACCAAAAAGCCATTATTCTTTTTGCGTATATTGTTTTGCGCTGGTTGGTGTGGGGGCATGGCCTTAGAGCGTTTCAAAAAAGGTTTTAAATGCGATTGCCAAGGTCCATGCGCCGACCGCCACCGCAATGCCAATAATCGTCCAGGTGAGGGTTTTTTTCGCTTTTTCAAGCTTGCCCGGGTCGCCACCGGAGGTTACAAATAGAAAACCAGAGATTATAAGAAAGATTACCGCAACAGGGAAGGCGAGCGTGATGATGTATTTTACAATAGTCTCGATGCAATTCGCTATCGATTGCTCGCCCGAACCACACGTTAAGTGAAGGTAGTTTGAATAATTGTCTGGCTCTTTGGCATGCACAACAAAAGAAGCTGTAAGAAGCAACAGCAGTGATATAAAAATTGTTTTTTTAGAATTCGACATGTATTACTCCTGCACCAGCGCCACAAGTCACGATAGTACTTCCGCCGCCAGGCGGTTCGCACGTAAGGCCAGTGTTATACTTCGCATTGATTAGTAAATTAAGCGGAGGGCCAGAAAGAGCATTAATCGCCGAAAAGTTGTAATCGACATCAACTATATTTGATGGGCCATGGGATAAATGACCTGCTTCAGTGCCGGCGGTAACTATAATACACGTAGCGCCACAAAGATTGTTTGCAATAATAAGTTTATCGACGGTATCTTGTGAAATTCCTCCAAGAAATGTACAGTTCGTTTCGGTTTGAGTGCAGGCACGCAGACATGCATCAGCGGCTGGTGTTCCGCTTATTCCACATTTTGTAGAGCTTACACGAACGCCTTCGTTTAAGAGTCTATCAAGTACTGCTTGATGTTGAGTTGAGCCTGATGCACAATCTCGAGCACAGTAATTAGGATCGGTAGAAATATTACTTTCAGGCCCTGGCATGTCACAAATGCCATTTCCGCAAACACCAGGTTTATCACAATCAATCGCGCAGTTTGCTACGGTTTCGTCAGGGTCACAGATTCCAGCACCCGTGCCGCACGTTGCAGGAGGTTGATTGCCTGGCGGTGGACCTCCACCCGGAGGCAAAACAGGCAAATCTGTGTTGCATGATTTTCCACCTCCAGATGTACACTCGGGGGGAACAAACCAGTTTTTAAGACTTGTTCCCTTCTCACCGAAGCCAATTTGAAAAGTTAATGTTACCAAAAGCGCATTAATGATCACCCATGCAAAGAACGCAAGCGCAAGGCCGATGATAGCGTTGGAAATTGCTGCTTTGCCAGCTGTAATTTTTTGCTCACTCCCAGCCGATGTCATCATCATTACTCCACCGTACAATATGGCGATCGCCGCTATCGGTATCGCAATACCATAAAGCAGAAAGCGTTCAATATTTAAAGCAAGTGTATAGAGGTCACAGAGTGTGCATGGGCAACCCGCCTGACATCCGACTGGGACAAGACCATCGGTGGGAGCAAAGCCTGCGGCGTGCACATATGTAGCAATGACAATAAAAAATAGAATCACCGAAAAAATAATTGTAACTTTTTTTCTCATTGTATATTTTCTTTGTTAGCTCGTGTGATGCGTCTTAGGGCGTCTGTTAAACTTTCAGATATTGTTGAGCGCCCATCAGCAATTGAATCAAGCATGTTCGCGAGAATCGCAGAGGTTTGGGCAGGTACAAGATCTCGAAATCGTCGTGTATTGAGGCTTGTTTCTTTTATGATGGGGTATAAGGAGTTTGCAGAAACTTTTGCATTTCGCAAAACATCCCGACGTGCTGGAGCAATGGTTTGGCCATCAAGAAAAGAAACTGCAGGGGCGCTCCCCGCGAGCCATGTTGCGAAATTCCAAGCCGCAGTATTATTTTTTGAAACGGCCGGAACGGTGATTGCGATAATTTGTGCAGTATGAATTGGTACTTCGGAGCCTTTTGGTTGTGGCGCAAGTGCTATATTAAATGAAAGATGTGGATTTTTTACCGTTAGTAATTTTGAAGTCGACATATAATCAAGCATCATTCCTAATTTGCCTTGCGCAAAAAGATCTTGAGGTTCGGGCAGTTTTTCGTTCCATGTGTATGAAGAAAAGTTTGATTTGTTAAAGTCAGTATAAAAGCGTACAGCCGATTCAAGTTTACTGTAAGTATTTTTATCTCCATTAAAACCTAACTTCGAGTCAACTCCTTGTTGGAGTGTCAGAAGCGCTAAAGTTTCTTTATAGCGGGGGATGTTGCTTGCGCGCCCCATGGCAGATCCTGCACGCTGGACATTGCCAGTGGCATCCGTTTGTTTTATTTTATTTGAAATAGTAGAAAATTCTTCCCAGTTTGCAGGAGGTAGTGCGATGTTTTCTGCATTAAATATATCTTTGTTCCAAAAAAGCACGATCGGATCAAGCCATAATGGCATCGCTATAATGTAATCGGGAGTCACATTGGAATTTTTGTCGATTTTCTTTGTAAGTATGAGCGATGCACTAACAGAATCGACGAATACATTTTTAAAATCTGCAATTCTCGCAGTGGTCATGGCAGGCGGAGTAATTTTATTGCGATTTTCAATAATCCAGTCAGCATCGGTGATTATAGCGTCAGGGGCATTATTTGATGCAAGCGCTTCGAGAATCTTTGTATCAAAAGAATTTGCATCAATTTCAGTATAGGCAATTTGAGTTTTAGTTGTTTTTCCATAATTTTCGAATGCGGCGCTAAATATTTGTTTCGGTGCAGTCCCCCATACTTTAAGGAGTGGTACGTTTGCAAGATTTTGCCCTGGTGTTGGAGAGCCTCCACGTCCAAAAAGAATAAGCGCAATAACAATGGTGATGATTGAAAAGATTATAATAATGATTCGAAATTTATTCATTATTTTTTTGTGTATACATATCCCGAATGATGGTCTCCTATAGAAAATTCTTTTTCTATAGCGCAGCCCATGGGCGTAAGAAAGTTTTCAATTTGTTCTTTTGATAGCCGTACTTCTCCGCGAGGACCAAAAACTTGTACTGCTGCAGTATTCCACTCTACTATAATAATCTTACCACCTTTTTTGAGTATGCGAACTGCCTCTTGAAGAACTTGTTGTTTTTGTGTGGCTTGAAACAAGATGTTGGCGATTATTACACGATCGATGCTTTCTTGGGCGAGATTACTTCCGCCCGGTCGTTCAAGATCGGCGCGCATGGTTTGTATGTTGTAAAGATGAGAAGAGGTTGCTTTTTTTCGAAGGATCTCGAGGGGTGCTTCCTGAATATCAAACGCGTAGACAATGCCTTCTTTGGCTATTTTTTTTGCGATGGGGATTGAAAAATATCCTACGCCCGCTCCAAAATCGGCAATAATCATTGGCCCGTAGAAGTCCATTGAATCAATTGTTTCTTCTGGGTTGCGAAAGGATTCCATTGAGTAAGTTTTTTTAAAGAATAGCTACAGAGCTTAAACGATCTCCCGGTTCAAGTTTCATGATGCGTACTCCTTGAGTTGCGCGCTTGAGAGTAGGAAGTTCTTTGATAGAAGTACGAAGTGTTTTACCTTTTTCGGTGATCGCAATAAATTCTTCGCCCGATCCGTCGAGGATCGATGCGCTTACGAGTGTGCCTGTTTTTTCTGATGTATTCATTGCTTTAACTCCTGATCCGCCTCGTGATTGTGTTTTAAATTCCTGTATTTTACTTTTTTTGCCAAATCCGATTGCACTTAGAACAAACACTTCTAGATTTGTATTTGCCTTTGGCGCGATTTCACAGCCGATGACAAAATCTCCCGATGAAATTTTCATACCGCGTACACCTTGAGCCTGTCGGCCCATTTCACGTAATTTTGTCTCAGCGAAGCGAATGGCTTGCCCGCGGCGCGTAAACATCATAATGTCATCACCCTTTTCTGCGATACGAACCCAACCGAGAACGTCTCCCTTTTTCAATTTCATTGCAAGAATGCCTGATTTTCGTATATCCGTCAGCGAGTCGAAGTCCGTCTTTTTAATCATACCGGTTTTTGTCGCCATAACCAATGAATAGGTAGCGGAACCTTTCTTTTGTTTTGGTATCGGCAAAATCGAAGTAATTTCTTCGTTTGGTCCGAGTGAAAGGAAGTTGATGACCGGTTTACCTTTGGCAATACGCGAGCTTTCGGGTATCTCGTATGCTTTTATTTCATATACTTTTCCGATCGACGAGAAAAATAGGAGAGTATCGTGAGTGCCCACCGTTGCAAATTGAGAAACAATATCTTCTTCTTTCCATTCGCCACCCACTGTGCCTTTGCCACCACGACGCTGTGCGCGGAATTCTTGTGGGCGAACACGTTTGAGGTACCCCGATTGTGTCATGAGTACGACTTGTTCTTCTTCAGGGATCATGTCTTCGATGGCAATTGTGGTAATGCCCGATTCGATAACGCGTGTTTTGCGCTCGTCGCCATATTTTTCTTTTATAGTTTTGAGTTCGTCTTTAATGACTTGGCGGATTCTTTTTGGATCGCCCAAAATTGCTTTTAGCTCTTTAATAAGTGTTTTGAGTTCTGCAAGCTCGTTTTCTACTTTTTTGCGTTCAAGTCCTGAGAGGGTTTGTAGGCGCATTTCGAGAATTGCGGTTGCCTGCAATGCCGATAGTTTAAATTTCTGTACAAGGTTTTTATGGGCTTCTTCGCGATCGCGCGATTTTTTGATGGTTGAAATAATTGCGTCGATGTGGTCGAGCGCTTTCTTGAGGCCTTCTAATATATGCGCGCGTTCTTCGGCGATTCTCAAGTCATAACGGGTGCGCCGCTCGATAACCACAAGACGCGTTGCGATAAACTCTTCAAGATACGTTTTAAGCGTGAGTGTTTGTGGTTGAATACCGCCGACGAGTGCAAGCATATTAAAATGAAAAACCTTTTCGATGTCAGTATGTTTGTAGAGCGTATTTAAGATTTTTTGAGGGTAGGCGTCAGCCTTGAGATCAATTGCAATAGTAAGGCCATTTCGGTCAGATTCATCGCGAAGGTCTTTAATGCCTTCGATTTTTTTCTCGTGAACCATGTTTGCGATTTTTTCGATGAGCTCCGCCTTGTTGACTTGGAAGGGAAGCGACGTGATGACGATACCAAAATGTTTTCCTTTTTCTACAATTTCTGCCTCACCTCGCATCACAACACCACCGCGGCCTGTTGCATACGCTTGATAAATATCTTGTTTATTGAAAATAAGACCACCCGTTGGGAAATCAGGGCCTTTTACATGGTGCATTAAGTCTTCGATCGTAAGTTTTGGGTTATCAATAAGTGCGGCAGTTGCGTTGACAAGTTCGGTGAGATTGTGAGGAGGAATACTTGTTGCCATACCAACGGCGATTCCAAAAGATCCGTTGAGCAAAAGATTTGGTACGCGACTGGGGAGTACCATCGGTTCATCGCGAGAGCCATCATACGTCGGCATAAAATCGACTGTATCTTTGTCGATATCAGAAAGGAGTTCATCGCTTATTCGCGACATGCGCGCTTCGGTGTAACGCATTGCGGCAGGTGAGTCGCCATCGATTGATCCAAAGTTACCCT
>JBBTUF010000052.1:0-3337 GCA_038063855.1 Patescibacteria group bacterium | reverse complement strand
CAGACCGTATAATCGCCGATATCGTAAAAAGATCGTAAGAGATGACAGTATTCTTCAACAGCGCGCTCCATTGGCACACATTTTGATTTGCCTATACTAACCCCGAGCGGCACCGATAGTAACACTGGTTTTTTCTGAAGCCTAATTCTAATTAAACTCTCGCCATGATTTGGAAAACCCATAGCGTTCACCAGTGCATTGTGTCGTGGAAAACGAACTATGCGCGGTCGCGGATTACCAGATTGCGCAAACCGAGTAACGGTGCCTACTTCAATGAAACCAAAACCAAACGCGGAAATTGCTTGTGGAACTACGATATTTTTATCAAACCCCGCGGCAAGCCCAATTGGGTTTGGAAACGAAATGCCCAATATGTCTTGGACGAGATGTTCGTTTGTGGTGGGAGTAGCGAGCTCACGAATTATACTCAAAAGGACGCTCTGATTATTAATCATTTTCAGCGCGCCGATTGCAATGTCGTGGGCAATTTCAGGATCTTTTCGAGATAATACATTGAGCACGGGCTTCACGATGCTTTCGTACAGCATGGTTTCCTCCTTTCATATTGTTAAAGAACGCGCGCTTTTTGGCGCTTTCTTTCTGCGCATTGTATACGTGAAAAAACACACAAAGTCAATCGCTATTGACATAATTATATAAATAGTGTAGTATAAACATGCAGATAATGGGGGCAAAAAAAGGAGGCTCCAATGGCAAATGAAAGCAGCAGTGAGAACAAAGGGATCCACTGGGCTGTCATCATCGTTTGTATCGTGGGACTCATGTGGCTATTCGGATGTGGGCCAACGATCCGAGAGCGCGCACTTGAGCGACAGGCAATCTGGACGAAACTGCCTGGAGCACCCCTCGAAAACAAAGGTGAAGGTGTGTATTTCGTCACAACAAGTGACGGAGAAATTCTCCAAGTGCTTGTCACCGAGGGAAAGGTTTCTGGGTCTTCCTGCGCGAAGGACTGCGACGGAAAAACCAAGAACCAAAAGAAGTAGCAGTAGCAATCGCAACTCCCCTCGCAGCACAAGTGTGCTGCGAGGGTTTTCATTATAAATAGGTTTGACTTTTCATTTTATGGCGCTAGTCTCATATAAGACCGTATCTTGAAAGGAGCTATCTCATGGGCATTATACGCGGGAAACAAATCGCTGAAGGTAAAACGAAAACGATTTTCGAGCATCCAAGTTTCTCTGGATTCGTTTACATCGATTCGAATGATGACATCACTGCGGGCGACGGCGAACGACGTCTCGTAATCCCGGGTAAAGGCCGCTTTTCTACCAAAACTGCGGCTCATTGCTTCCATGCGCTTCGACGCCATGCAATCCCAAACCATTTCATAGAAGTTGTTGACTTCGCTACATTTCGTGCGCAACGAGCACACATGATCCCAGTTGAAATCGTGGCACGGCGCAGAGCTACAGGATCATACCTCAAGCGTCACCCAAACACGCCAGAAGGAACATACTTCGATGATCTCGTCATCGAGTTCTTCCTAAAAGACGATACGGCACACGATCCACTCATGATCTGCAACCCCGTAGGCAACCAGATTCTACTCTTTCAACCGAAGAAGCCAATCAGCGAAGGGTTCATTCAAGCACTCTCACCCGCTGGGATATTTCACGCGACATCATTCGCCTACGAAATCGAACGAATGCGCGAATATGCCCTGCGCACCTTCGTGGTAATCGAAAAACAGTGGCAACGTCTCAATGTAGAACTCATCGATCTCAAAATCGAATGTGGCTACAATACTGCAGGCGATATTATCGTCGCTGACGTCATCACAAACGACGAATGGCGAATCTGGCCCGGAGGCGACAAGGCTCAAGAACGAAGCAAGCAAGTCTTCCGAGACACCGCAACGATTACGCCGGAAGATATTGAGAAGATCAGAAGCAACTACGAGTGGGTAGCTCGCGAAACCGCAAAATTTTTCGAGCGAGTATAACCTGGAAGACCCCAAAGTCGAAGCGAAACGCTTCGACTTTTTTTAACAATTGCTACCTGCAATATACCCCGTAGTCCAACAAATTTGTAAACTATATCCGCCCGATTGTCGATTAATATTTAACATGTCACCCGCAAGAAAAAGCTGAGGCACAATGCGCGATTGCATGGTTTTAAAATTAACTTGATTTAACATAACACCACCAGATGAAACTACTGCTTTGTCTTCGCCAAGCAACCCTGAGACATGAAGCGGTATAGACTTGAGCACATCGACAAGTTTTTTTCGCTCTTCAGAGCGCACGCTATGACACGGCGTATCGGCATTGATGCCCGTCATCTTTAACGCCGGATCAACAAGAGCGGATGGAATGAGCGACGAAAGAACATTTTTAATTTTTTTATTACTTTGATCAATTAAAAGTATTTTTAATTTTTCTCGAAGAGCTCCAATGTCAAACGCCGGAAACACATCAAGCATAATTACTACTTCCCCACCATGCAATAATTCACCCACATCTCTACTCATATTAAGAACCGCGGGACCGCTCATACCGACGTGCGTAAAAAGAAGTTTTCCTTTATACGACGCCTGCTTTACGCCACTTTCATACGTTGTGAGTTTAATATTACTGAGCGCCACCCCTGCAAGCTTTTTTATCCATGGATCTTTAAGTCTAATAGGCACAAGCGCGAGGTTATTTTTTGCTATGGTGTGACCCATTCGTTTTAACCAACGAAATCCATCTCCCGTAGAACCCGTGAGTGGGCGCGATATTCCTCCGCATGCGATGACGCATGATTGCGCGCGCACTTCAAGTGTATCGGCAAGCGTTATAAGCATTTGACCTGAAGATTTTTCGTGAGTTATTCCTACGACTTCGGCATTCGTTCGTATTCTTACACCACCTTTTCGCATATATAAAACAAGCGCATCCCATACTGATCGCGCTTTATTTGATGCGGGGAACATCCTTCCTTCAGCCTCTTCCTTTAGTGTAAGCCCTTGGCCATTAAAAAACTCAATGGTCTCTTTTACGCCAAATTGTGTAAACGCAGAAAAAAGATATTTTCCACTCTCTTTATACTTTGCAAGCATCTCACGAACATCGAGTTTGTTGTTAGTAATATTGCACCGCCCGCCTCCCGTAATAAGAAGTTTTTTGCCAAGGGTAGGATTTTTTTCAAGCAGTAAAACACGCCGCCCACGTTCAGCCGCGCGACCCGCAGCAATCATGCCAGCAGGGCCGCCACCAATAACTACGACATCCCATACTGTTTTTTCGCTCATAGCTATTTTGTTATTTTCTTTTATTTTGCGGGGGCACTAGGATTCGAACCTAGAAGTTCGGTTTTGGAGACCGACAGTTTG
>JBBTUF010000051.1:0-1746 GCA_038063855.1 Patescibacteria group bacterium | reverse complement strand
GATATCACGACTGGCTTCGAACCAGTTGTTGGGGGTTCGAATCCCTCCGGGGGCATAATATAGTATCCACCCATAGCTCAGTCGGTAGAGCAGTCGCCTCTTAAGCGAACGGTCCCAGGTTCGAATCCTGGTGGGTGGACAATGTAGGCTTATGAACACTCCTATACCAAAAGAAATTGTTTCTGTTATTGAAGTACTCGAAAGCGCTAGCTTTCAGGCGTTTGTAGTTGGCGGCTGCGTGCGCGATATTTTAATTGGTCGCAAACCAAAAGATTGGGACATTACAACAAACGCTCCCCCAGAGGAAATTTTAAAACTCTTTCCCGAAAGTATGTACGAAAATAACTTTGGAACAGTAAGTGTATTTCCAAAAAATGTTTCTGATCCGTCGCTTTCAATGATTGAGGTAACTCCCTATCGCACAGAATCAAATTATACTGACAAACGCCATCCCGATAAAGTGGAGTTTGGTAAAAACCTCAACGAAGATTTAGCAAGGCGCGATTTTACTATAAATTCGCTTGCCTTAAATGTTAAAACTGATGAAGTGATAGACCTTTTTAAAGGTAAAAAGGATTTCAAGGAAGGGCTGATTCGTGCGGTTGGTGACCCAGAAGAACGATTTAGTGAAGATGCATTGCGTATTATGCGAGCATTTCGATTTGCCGCAGAGTTGGGATTTTCTATCGAAGAGGAAACTAAAAACGCTATTAAAAATAAAGCAAAACTGTTGCGGTTTATAGCGAAAGAGCGAATTCGAGATGAGTTTTCGAAAATAATACTCTCCCCCACTCCAAGCGAAACGCTTAATAGTATGCACGAACTTGATGTATTAAAACTTGTTGCGCCAGAGCTCGAAGAAGGATATGGGATTGGCCAAAACAAACATCATATTTATTCGGTGTGGGAGCATAATTTAAACGCACTTAAATATGCTGTTTCAAAAAATTGGTCGCTCGAGGTGCGCATGGCTGCCCTCTTGCATGATGTTGGAAAGCCACGAAGCAAACGTGGTGATGGACCCGATTCAACTTTTTATGGGCATGAAATTATTGGCGCAAAGATGACACAAACAATTCTTTCACGTCTTAAATATTCAAAAGATTTTATCGAAAAAGTTTCAAAGCTTGTCCGATATCATTTGTTTTACTACAACGTTGATGAGGTTGGTGAAGCTTCGGTGCGTCGCTTGATTCGAAAAGTAGGCCCAGAAGACATGGAAGATTTGATAAAGGTGCGTTTTTGTGACAGAATTGGTTCTGGCGTACCTAAGGCAGAGCCTTATAAATTAAGGCATTTTCGGTTTATTATCGAAAAACTTTCACGTGATCCAATCTCGGTGAAGATGTTGAAAATTAATGGAGCTGAGATAATGAAAATTGCGAATATTGCCCCAAGTCCACGAGTCGGAGCTTTACTTAATATTTTACTCGAAGAGGTTCTTGACGATCCAAAGAAGAATACAAAATCTCATCTCACTGAACGAATACGAGAGCTAGCGCGCATGAGCGATAAACAGCTCGCTTCCCTTTCAAATGAAGCAAAGAATAAATCAACAGCGCTTGAAGAAGAGCAGGTTGGTAAAATAAAAAATAAACATAGGGTAAAATAACGGAGTGTAGTATACCGGTAGTACGCGCCCTTCGGGAGGGCGTAGACTGGGTTCGATTCCCAGCACTCCGACGGGCCTGTAGTTAAGTGGTATAACGGCGCATTCGCATTGCGCAAGCGGGAGTTCGATTCTCC
>JBBTUF010000050.1:0-2539 GCA_038063855.1 Patescibacteria group bacterium | reverse complement strand
CGTTTATGAAGTACACGACCCGTTGGATGAAAAAGAATATCAACATGTGGATTCGACATTGCACGCATAATGCGAGCTGTCTGATCTTCGATGGACAAATTAAAATTTGAATGAACGGCAGCACCTACTACATCAAGCATGACAAGCGTCTTATCGTCGATATCAAGAGTACCATCTTTCAAAATATTTACTTCTGCACCTTTGAGAATTTTTATTTTTTTAAATTTCTTTTGTATGCGATCGATATCTCGCATTTGACGGCGTAATTTTTTTTCATCAGACCCACCAGTCATCGCAAGACTACGCGTGTGATCAGTAATTGCGATGTACTCGTGACCTAATTTTTCTGCCTCGTGTACCATATCCTCAATAGAATCTGCCCCATCCGTCCAATCAGTTTGCGTCTGTAAATCACCTCGCACATCGTCATAGTCTATTATGTTTTTATATTTTACTTTTAGCTCATCCTTTCCTTGTCGCAATTCGGGAATTGGCATAGAAAGTTTAAGCGCTTTATAAATACTTTCTTCGCTCGCACTCGCAATTAATTTCTTTCCTTTATACAACCCATACTCATTTAACTTAAAACCTTTTTGTGAAGCAATGACGCGAACAAGAACATTATGATCTTTAGACCCTGTAAAATATTGAAGTGCCGCTCCATACGATTCCTTTGGGATGACGCGAACATCGACATTTATTTCACTTTTTAATTTTATAGAACTCTTTGTCTCGCCCCTCGCAATGATCTGTTTCACCTCGGGTTGTGTCACGAAAAAATCCATAACTTCCTTTGCATTATGGGTTATGACAAGCAAATCGATATCGCCAATTGTTTCTTGCCACCGGCGCAACGACCCCGCCACTTCCACTTGCTCAACACTTTTTAATTTACTTATACGATCTTTGAACGTGCGCGCAATAGGCATTACATCGCCAAGCAAATATCTCCCTGAAGAATTCTCAAAAAATTCAATTCCCTTTAAAATTTTCTCTTCCGACTTTGCACCAAAATGTGGAAGCATACGAATCTTGCCAAGCTCGGCAGCTTTCTTAAGATCTGTTATATTTTTTACTTTAAGCTTTTCATAGAGCGCTCTTATCATTTTTGGACCCAAGCCTTCGACGTGACGAAGCTCTTCAAAATGTACTGGTATTTTTTTCTTGAGCTTTTCGTACTCTTTAATTTTGCCGCATGTTAGATACTCTTCAATTTTTGCAGCTATTCCTTTTCCAATCCCGGGGATACTTTCAAGCGCTTTTACTCCTCCCTCGGTATACAATACCTCAATATCATCGTTGAACGATTCAATTGCTTCTGCTGCTTTTTCGTATGCGCGAGGTTTAAATGGCTCATCAGTCATAGCTAAAAACTCTGAAAATGCAAACAGTATTTCTGCAATCTCCTTATTTTTCATAGTATTTTCATTATATCAGGGATATGCACAGGTTTCATATACACCGCACTTCTAAAAAATATTTATGTGCGGTACTATTAAGCCAGACCCAAGCCGTGGATTGAGTTCGTAAAGAAAGAGGACATCGTCTTCGCCAAAACAAGGCCTGATGTCTCTACATCAACAAAAACCCTTTCTCTCTGCCAACCCACCTCCACACCGCACCTTCCACAATTTCCCCAACAGCTTTCCCACCCAGGATCCAACCTCGGTGGGATTTTTTTGTCTAAAAATTTTCTTGCATAACTCTTTCGAGCTTCTTACTATTTCCATAACTCAACAACCCCAGATATGACTGAACGACTTCCTCTTTGTCATTCGTTATTTTAATATTTCTAAACATTCTCTTTTTTGTAGTAGTTCTTAATATTCTATAATCTGGAAAATGCACCCACCCAAGAAAACCAACACCCGAAGTAAATGTTTGTATTGAAACTTTATCAGGGTGCACTTGTAGGTGTAATCGCCCTATGAGAAATACTTCGATATATCGTAGTATTTCCTCCAGCCATTCTTTATCTTGCGATAAGACCACAAAATCATCGGCATAGCGGATATAATATTTGGCTTTCAGTTTGCGCTTCATGAATTGATCGAACTCATTCATATAGATATTCACGAGGAGCTGGCTTGTGAGGTTGCCGAGCGGCAACCCAACTCCCTCTCTTGTTGAATAAAAACTGGAAACTATCTGCGAGACAAGCCATACGATATCTTTATCAGAAATATAGCCATCGAGTATCTCAATAAGTATTTTTTGATCAACCGATGCAAAAAACTTCCGTACATCGCACTTCAACACCCAAACAGTCTTTGTATGGTTTTTTGATTCTTTTCGGGAAAAATCTCGAAACCGATTTAATGCTTTATGTGTGCCTTTGCCCAGCCTGCATGAATAGGAATCTGCTATAAAAGTCCTATCGAAAAACGGGTAAATGATTCTATACACTGCGCGATGCAAAAGCCTATCTCTTACGCTTGCTTTGTGAATATTGCGCGGTTTTGGATCTGAAATATTGAAAGCATTATACCCTCCATGGCTATATGTTTTGTTTAGGAGATCATTGTGTAAGGCAATAATA
>JBBTUF010000049.1:12923-23415 GCA_038063855.1 Patescibacteria group bacterium | reverse complement strand
CCGTTCGACTTGCATGCCTTATCCACGCCGCCAGCGTTCGTCCTGAGCCAGGATCAAACTCTCATTATAAACAAATGAAAATTTGTTAATTTGGCTCGTCCCGCGCGAAGGCGGGACTCACAAATTGTGTCGCCTTCGACGGATTCTTTATTTTCCAAATAGTGTCCTGCAAAGAAACACTACTTAGCTTAGTATATTTGGTGCTTGCCCGAATAAATTTCCTATGAAATTTAGGCGGGCTTTAAATTTTCAACGTTCTTTCTAAATAAACCCGCGATTATTCTGGAAACAGAACAATCGCGGATCTACTTGCACTTTCCAAAAATATGTTTAAGTTTCTGTATCCATATTCATAGTCTCCTAATTCACCATTATACTCGCCCCAAAGACTATGTCAACTTTCCCTAGCAAAAGCCAAGAATGCCTTATTTTTCAATGATTTTCTTATATTCCCATGCGCTTGGGCGGATATGACGCTCCATGGTTTTATAGTTGATTTCTACAAGACCAAAACGCGGAGCAAATCCATGTGCCCATTCGAAGTTATCGAGTAGCGACCAATAAAAGTATCCACGCACGTCCACGCCTTCCGCCATCGCTTTTTGCGTCATAGCAACGTGATCGCGAATAAATTCTGCACGTTTATCGTCTGGCGAGTTTGCAATACCATTTTCTAAAATATAAATTTGTTTTTGATACGAACTTACTTGCTTGAGCACAAAATACAAACCTTCGGGATCAATACCCCATTTCATATCAGAATGAGTTTTTGCAACTCTATCCGAAAAATAATAATTTACACCGACAAAATCTTGATAATTTTTTATTTGATTTAAAAACCACTCATTATAAAAATATTTTTTGAATATCCCAAGCGGGCGCGAAAAATAAATCAAATTTTGCGCAATACCTATTTGAGCTGAAGAATTTATTTTTTTGATACTCTCAAACGCAAGCCTATGCGCTCGCGCAAGATTATAATTAGCTCGAATTAATTTTATTATTGAGCGCTCGCCGGGGGGCCATTCGCCTTTGAAATAGCCGTGCCCCGTACAAACATTTGGCTCGTTGAGTGTAATCCAAAATTTTACGTTAGAAAACGCACTAACAATTTTCTCAACATAGCGCGCAAAATGCTCTGGAGATTTTTTATTAAGCCAGCCACCCTGATCACGAAACCACAACGGAATCGTCCAGTGCCACAATGTTACAAACGGCTCAATGCCGCGCTCGCGGAGCGCCGAGATAACATCGCGATAATGCTGAATTTCGGCATCATTGAATTTCCCCTCTTCGGGCTCAATACGCGACCATTCAATAGAAAGTCGATGTGCATTATGACCCAATGATTTTACAATATCAAAATCTTCTTTATATCGATTATAGTGGTCACAAGCAACGCCCGACATTTCTAAATTATGAGCACGCTCCCACTCGCTCCAATCATTATTGTTACCCCCCTCAACTTGGTGACTTGAGGTCGCCGCACCCCAAAAAAATTTACTCATCCCTAATTTTCAAAATTACCACTTGCCCACTGGAAAGCGCCTGCCCCACAAAAATTTGGATTTGTATAATTGGGACTTGTTTCAAACGCTATAATACCAAGCAAATATTTGCCTCGTGCCGGTGAAGACGTACATAGATACATAGCACCCGTCGTTCGGTAATAAGAATAATGATATGCGTCAGTATTTAGTGGATCAACTGGCACTTGCGGCATATAACCGTACGTAACAAGCTCTGGGATAAAAGATCCTCCTAAATGAGAGCAATCCCAAAAACCAGGATTGCAGGGGGCGCCATCACTAGAAGCTGGTGGATACACTCCTTTATCAAAATAATATAAATTCAAAGCGTTCGTGATTTGCTTCATATCGCCAATTCGTTTTGCATCGCGCCCCTTTGCGCGCACTGTGCGCACGCTCGCCAAAACAATACTCGCGAGAATTCCAATGATTGCAATTACCACGAGCAACTCTATTAACGTGAACCCCCTATTTCTAGAATGCATGCCAAGCCATATATATCATCGTGGCTATAAAAAACCCCCCAACGTTACAAAATATTGTACCAATAACATCGTATTTATTTTTCGCGAATTTATAAACGTATATAATATTTATAAAAGCGAAAACTCCAACAACACCAAGATATATTGACATTAAATCATTAAACAAGCCTTCCCAAACTAAAATACTGTATCCTAAGGCGCTTAATCGAGAAACACAAACAAGCGACAACCCCACCAAAATAGCAAGACCGATTGGTATAAACGAAGGATAAAAAATTCTTTTTTGTTTCATGCTTGTATTATAGCGCGGTGTGTTTTTTTCTCAACGCTTAGCGTTGCTCTTGGAACGCTGAGCGTTCCGCCACTCGGCTATCTTTTTATGGTCGCCTGAAAGCAATACTTTCGGCACAACGTACTTTTCACCCTTGTATTTTAAGGTTTCTGGACGCGTATACGAAGGAATACCCACCCCGAACCGACTTTCCTCGAGCGACTCAGCTCGACCCAAAACACCCGGAATCTGCCGTGAAATCGCGTCAATAATAACCATCGCCGGCAACTCGCCACCGGTTAAAACATAGTCACCGACTGAGATTTCTTGTGCTTTTAAAATTTTCTTTACGCGCGCATCAATACCCTCGTATCTTCCTGCAATCAATACAATATTTTTGTATTTTTTTGCGTATTTCTTGGCATCACTATTGGTAAATTTTTTACCTGCGGCTGACATAATAAATACGGCCGGTTTATCTTTTGATTTTTTAATACTTGAGAATGCTTTCAAAATCGGCTCGGCTTTCATGAGCATGCCGGGGCCACCTCCATACGGCTTATCATCCGCAGTATGATGTTTATCATGTGTATACTTTCTAATACCAATCGTTTCGATAGATATTTTTTTATTTTCTTGCGCGCGTTTCAAAATAGATTCATTGAGATACGAATCAAAAATTTTTGGAAATAGCGTTAAAATCGTAAACTTCATATGTTTAGTATAAAACAACCCCGCCGCTTTGCGAGCGGCGGGGTTGTTGTTTAAATATAATGATTAGAGTTTCAAATCACCCAGATCATCTATGTCGCGCTTCTCTTGTTGCGGAGGGCGGCGCATACCACCTTCTGGTTCCTCAATCTTGAGGGTTACACGAGCATTATGCTTCATGCCTACCACGCGGAGTAGCGTACGAAGTGCTTTGGCAGTGTTACCCGAGCGACCAATTACTTGACCCATGTTTTCAGGATTGACACGGAGTGTAAGAAGTACACCCATTTCATCAACCTTGCGGTCAACTTTTACATCGTCGGCATTATCTACCAATGACTTCACAACATATTCAAGAAAATCTTTGTCTGCAAATTCTGACATATGTGGATATTAAAGCAGTAAAACGACCTTTCAGATCCTAGCTCGCATTATAGCAAATTTAAAAAAAATCGCAAGAAACTGTAAAAAATATTATTTTTCGAGGTTGTCGGAGCCCCGCCGAAGGCGAGGGTTAAGACCGAGAGAAAATAATGTTTTTTACTTGACTGCGTTCTTGCGGAGCAAATCCTTCACGGTTTGCGAAGATTGAGCACCTTTTGAAGTCCAATAATCAATGCGATCGCGCTTCAAAACCGTCCGTTTTTGGCGGGCATCGTAATTACCAAGAATCTCGATAGCCGCGCCCGATTTTGGGGCACGGTGAGATTCAATAACAACTACCCGAAAACTCGGGTCGTTCTTCCTTCCTACGCGCTGAAGTCGAATCTTAAGCATGGGACGATAATACCACTAACGAGCCTGCTCTGCAAGCTCTTTTGCTTCTGTATATATAACTAACACAAAAACAATATATTACGGATTGTTCTCAGGAATAATAACCATTTTGTCATCCCATGTATCCCATATTGCAGCGTCACTAAAGAATAACTTAAAACTCTGAACAATCAAAATCTCATATGGCATGGTTTGCCATCTAGTAACATACCCACTTATCTTTTCAAAATTCTTAAAATTAGCACTAGTTTCTAAAATAATTTTTCCGTGCCAAATCATCATGAGAGACGGATAAACTGGTTTTTCATTATATGAATATTCACCTGTTTCGGGCAGTTGTAAGGTCGTCCACTTTTCCACGCCTGATTCATAAATATGTAATTTATTGTCATCGTCTCCTGTAATAACAACTAGTTTGCCGTCGCTCACAATTTGGGCGTATGCCTGACCTCGTAATTCCCTTGGCAGTTTTTCTTCGGGAATGGAACCATAAATTTGCCATTCGCTTTTTCGAGCTACTTTTAAAGTTTCTTTGTACGAGGGCATCGATTCACAAGAATATTGAATTGGAGATGATACCTTATTATAACTACTATCATTATTAGATACTTTGTAGATCGAACCTTCGCGAGACGAATAGAATTCTCCCCCTTTATATATAGCTTCTATCAAATATAAATACTCGGCATTATCTTCACCAGAAAAACCATGGGATTCTTCAAAACCATCCTCTCTTTCTCGGCTACAGATTAAAGGCCGTAGGGAACTACCGTAAGGTAGCATCTTAAGAATTTTCTTATTCATAATTTCAATTGTGCTCGATATACCGGCTAATTTACGCAAAGCACGGGAGTGCAAATCAAAAACATAGTAATTACCACTTGGTAGCCCAACTTCATAATCATAAGGATATTTGGAACTATTTAGATCTAATATCAATGCCCTATCACCCCCATCAACGGCTAGTAATTGAGGTTTTATCGCAACGCCTAAGTAATTTAGGTCATTTAAACTAAAAAAAGAATATTGCGATTTTTCGTTATAAGCAGTGCCAGGGGTGTTAATATAGGATTCTGCCAGATCCTTGTCTGTGTCGTAGATAAATAACCAAATCAACCACAAAAGTACTAGCGCAACAATAAAAGGTAACACCAGGGTGTAAACCAGCCATCTATTTGGATATATAACTCGGAGCATCACTTTAAATTTTAAACCCGTTACTCGGCTCCTGCAAGCTCTTTCGCTTCCTCAAATTTCAGTGAGAGAATTTTTGAGACGCCGTCACCACCATCCAAGGCATTTGGACGTCCGGCGTCCAAATCGGCTTATTCAAATAATAAACTCAAAAAATCTCTCATACTATCCTTACGTTCTAGAATATCACGAAAGCTTGATTCAGCAAAATCCTTGTACTCATTAGAGTTTTTAAACTGTTTTAGAATAACATCCTTTGTGCATAATGATTGTCTGTCGAAGTTTAAATATTCATCCCAACTTGATCGAAATAAACTTCCCTGAACACGGTGTGCTTTATTGTTTAAATTTATATAAGCACTCAAATGGAGCAAATACTCGTTTGAATCGACGAAAAGCGCCTTAAACTTTCCCTGAAAGAGGACTCCGCTTCTTTTATATTTGTGATTAAAATATTTCGTATACCCTCCGCTCAATCGTTTTATAAATTCGCTCACACCGCCATCTACTTTCTGTTCTACCAACATATGATAATGATTCAGATTCAAACAATAGCAAACTATATCGACCAGCTTCGATTTGGACGCCAGACGTCCAAATCGTCCTAATTTAAGATCGAAGACATGCTCATAAATACTGCCAATAGGCTTCTTGGCATTAAAGACATCCATGCTTTTTAAGAAGCGGCTATAATCCGATTTGTCGGCAAAAATGTTTCTCTTGTCTGTCCCCCTATTATAAACATGATAAAAGCCGCCCGTTTCGAAAGATATTTCTCTCATGCTTAATCCTTAGCATATTTGGACGTCCGGCGTCCAAATTAGTTATTCGACTCCTGCAAGCTCACGCGCTTCTTCGAATTTTAGAGAAAGAATTTTTGAGACGCCGTCGCCACCCATGGTAACGCCGTAGAGCACATCCGCGCGGCTCATGGTTTGGCGGTTGTGCGTGATAACCACAAGCTGGGTTTTGCGTGCAAGCTCTTCAAGCAAGTCGCCATAACGCTGGCTATTTGCCTCGTCGAGCGCGGCATCGGTTTCATCAAGCACTAGAAACGGTGGTGGATTTACGGTCGACATTGCAAAGAGTAACGCAACCGACGTAAGCGCGCGTTCACCGCCCGAAAGCATATCAAGGTTACGCAAACGCTTTCGCGGAATATCAATCGCAATATCAACGCCACCACGCTCCTCATTACCATCTTCGTCGATAGATGGCTCAATATGAATAAGTTGGGCTTTGCCACCTCCAAAAACTTTTTTGAATAAAAGTTGAAACTCTGAATTAATTTTTTTCAAACCATCAGAAAATTGCTCTTCAAGCTTGCTCGCAAGCTCTTTCATGAGTTGCTCAAGTGTTTTGTGAGCTTTCTCAATATCCGCAAGTTCTGAAGCGAGGAAAGTATCGCGCGCTTTTGTATCGTCATACTCTTTAAGAACCGAGCTATCGATTCCTCCCGCTTCTTCAAGCTTTATTCTAAGGCGTTCGATTGAACGCAATAAATTGTGTCGTTCAACATCGTCGCGAAATGGCTCTGCTTGGGTTGTTTCGGGTGAATTTATTTTATTGTCGCGTACAAATGCTTTCCACTCATCGAGCCTGCTTCGATAACTTGCCTCGTGGAATTCTATTTCGCGCATGCGCTCGCGAATAGCTTCGAGCTCACGCTCTGCTGTACGCAATTTACGTTCCCACTCGCGCAAATCAACCATAATATCTTCCCGTACTGATTGGCCTTCTCGTTCGTGTGACCGAAGTTCTGAAATATTTTTCTCAAGAGCTTTTAGGCTTTCGCTTATTCTTGCTTTTTCAGTCTGTAGCTTTGCAACATCACTCGAGCTCGAATCTGGACTCAACAGTCGCTTCATTTCTTCGAGCTTTAATTTAATATCTTTTAAGCCCGACTTGAGACTTTCAAAACTATCTTTATGCATAAGTTCATCAACGTACGAAACTGCATCAGCAAGCGAGCGAGTAAACACGCCAATAGGTATTGCCGAATCTGGCTTTGCCGCAACACCTGCGAGCATACCTTCAAGCTTGCCGAGCTCACGCTCGAGAGTTCGGCGCCTAAGCTCCGACTCCTCGATTTCTGAATTAAATTCACTTCCCTTTTTTGTTACAGAAAATTGTTTTTCGGCATCGCTAATTTCTTTTTGCATCTCGGCAATTTCATGCTCTTTTTCTTTTCGTTCTGCATTAATCGGTGATTTTTTTATTTGAGATTCACGATCAAATCCATCGAGCGTTGCCCGCTCACGCACAGCATACACGCCTAAACGTTCTCCAAGTTCACGCGCAAAATGTTCGTGTGCGCGCATCTTCTCGGCTTGTGTCGAAAGAAATTTTAAATGTGGCTGAATTTCACGGCGCTGTGCTTCAACCTGCTTCATATTTGATTCAGTCTCGACAAGCTTGCGCTCTGCCTCGCGTTGCTTTAAATGAAATTCTTTAAGGCCAAGCGCCTCTTCAATCATTTCTTGACGATCAGCAAGACTCGCCCACAAAATGCGGTCAACTTCGCCCTGCGAAATAATATGGTGTTGAGTTGAGCCAAGCCCTACGCGGCTTAACAACTCAAAAATATCTTTCAGGCGCACCACAGACCCATTGAGTAAATATTCGTTTGTGCCGTCGCGCATAACACGGCGCGCGACAATAACATCTTCAAATTCAAATGGGAACTGACGGCGCGAATTATCAAAAATAAGTTTTACTTCAGCGCGACTCATACGCGCAGAATGATCAGACCCGTTAAAAATAAGGTCTTCCCCCTTTTTGCCGCGAAGAGTTTTCATCGACTGCTCGCCCAACACCCATCGCAACGCTTCTGCAACATTTGATTTGCCAGAACCATTGGGCCCCACGATAGCCGTCACCGCGCTTGGAAATTCAAAAACTGTCGCCTTCCCAAACGATTTAAACCCTGAAAGCGTCAAAGATTTCAAATACATAATTTATCTCCACCCTTTTTTCTCAAGAGCATTTGATGCTGCGGCTACCTCGGCTTCTTGTTTTGAGGCTCCGGTACCCTCCGCCATAAGCTCAGTGCCTACATACACACCTACAGAAAAGCGTTTTTGGTGATCAGGCCCCACTTCTTTTATCACGCGATAATTCGGCGTAATGCCCAAGCGCTCTTGTGCTTCTTCCTGAAAAGTACTTTTTGGATCTTTCCAAAGTTTCTTTGCGATCACTTCATCGATTTCACCAAGCAAATGCTTTTTAATAAATTGCTCAACGGCATCATAACCTTGGTCAAGATACAACGCGCCAATAAGCGCCTCGAAAGCATTCGCCAAAATATAATGGCGCGCACGCCCCGTGTCTTTGTGCTCCCCGCGGGATAGCAATAAATATTTATTCATGCCAAGATCATTTGCAATCTTTGCAAGCATTTCGGCATTTACGAGGGCGGCGCGAAAGCTTGTTAGCTCGCCTTCTGGTTTTTCAGGATATCGTTCATACAAATCTTCGGTAACAATAAGCTCAAGCACTGCGTCACCCAAAAACTCGAGACGTTCATTGTGGCCAACTTCAAACGATGGATTTTCGTTTAAAAATGAGCGATGGGTAAGCGCCTGAAGTAATAATTTTTTATTTTTGAATGTGATATGAATCGATTTTTCAAATGCGTCTAGCTCTTTCATAAAGATTTAAATATAACTCGTATATCATCGTACATTTTAAGGTTTTTAATTTCATCCATTGGAAACCAATTTGCCTCTACCAACCCACCGGATGCTTTCAATGTAAGTTCCGTCTGCGTTGTCGATCCTAAATAATACACCACCTGACGCCGTACGGGACCTGTTTGTGGGTCATGGGCGACATATTGGTTTTCGCATATTTTTTTTGTAAGTTCAAGCGTCTCAAGTCCAAGCTCCAGCATAACAGCGCGACGCGCGCCCACCTCCTCGGATTCATCAGGTTGTAGGCGGCCTTTCGGCAAAGTCCAATACCCAAAAACATCGTGAACGAGCGCAATATTACTATCTCCCCCAGCTTCGCCGCGAGGCGAGCTCATTACCACCACACCAGCACGCCGCTCAATAGGCAAATTTTCAAGCTCTTCTGGATTATACCGCTTTGACGTTTCGTCCTTACCCGGCTCGCCAAGTTCGCGATAGACGGTACCCAAAACACCATTCACAAATTTGCCAGAATTTTCACCACCAAATGTTTTTGCAAGCTCGATTGATTCATTAATTGCAACTTTTGGCGGTACTTCTTTGTAATTTCCAAACAACAATTCCGCAAGACCAATTCGCAACACATTGCGATCAATGATAGCAATTTGTGCAAGTGGCCATTCGGGTGCGGCATGCTCAATAATAGAATCAATCTCTTTGTGTTTCTCTACAATTGTAGAAATAAGTGTTTTAACAAATGCTACATCTTCGAAACCAGGACCAAATTCTGCCACAATTCGATTTAAAATTAAATCAATTTGATCATCTGGATACCCCGAAAAATCCCATTCGTAGAGGGTTTGCATCGTAATCGATCGCGCGAGATGCCGAGATGCCATAAGAGATTAAGTTTAAAAGAACAAGCCTAGATTTAAATTGTTAAATTATTTTTTTGAAAGTGATTCTGCATCGAGCCCTTTGCGTGTGCTTGCCTCAGCCTCTTGAGCTGCAAGCTCTTTTTCTTTCTTCTTTTTCTCTTTTTTTGTCAACTTACCAAGTACATCGTTAACTTGTCTGTCTTGATACTTTCCATAGTTTGTACAAACAGTATGAGGCATAATCGAAAAAGCGCAATGTGCGCATTTTGTTAGATTCACCAACTTTAATGCATGGTGACTTCGGCGATTGCCAGTATGGCTCCTCGTGTGCCGCATTCGAACTGTCATGATAAAAATCGTACCATAAGGCAAAAAAACGCGCAATAGCAAGGAAAACTCAAATAATTCTCGTACAAAAAGTCTTCCGATGAATTTCACTCATGCCGTGTTTTCTTATTACGGCTATGTGAGCGCGAGTTCCATATCCCTTATGGTTCACAAATCCATACGTCGGATATTTTTTATGCATTTGTATCATATGTTTGTCGCGAGTAACTTTTGCAATAATCGACGCGGCCGCTATAAGTGGGATTCTCTCATCACCCTTAACAAATCGCTCTTGCCGATATTCGCTTGGCGCATAGAGACCTGCATCAAGTAACACATAAAAGTACTGAGTGGGAAGTGACAAGTGTTCAGTAATTTTTTCTAAACATTGCTTCACCGCATAGCGTGCGGCATACGAAAGACCACGCCGGTCGATAATGGCATGACTTACCGATATGTGCGTCACGATAAAACGCCTGTCACCGCGGATTTTCTTAAACCATTCCTGGCGCCTTGCAGGTGATAATTTTTTTGAATCCTTGATACCTCGTAACAACCGACCACTATTCACTCCGCACTTATCACTTGCAACAAAGGCAACCGCTCCAACCGTAATTGGGCCTGCAAGTGGCCCCCGCCCAACTTCATCAATACCAACTAAAACAGTTTTGGGCGAGGCTCGCTTTTT
>JBBTUF010000049.1:0-12823 GCA_038063855.1 Patescibacteria group bacterium | reverse complement strand
CCCGCCCAACTTCATCAATACCAACTAAAACAGTTTTGGGCGAGGCTCGCTTTTTTGCGGCCCGCCCAACTTCATCGATTCCCACATGTACTTCTACCTTTTGTCTCATTGATTTGAGTATATAATAGTTGTATGGCTTCTGCAGGCGCTATTATACCCGAACAAATTATTACTCAATTTCTTGAGGCGGCAGAACGTGAGCATGCGTCTGATATTCATATTGACCCTCATGGTGAAGAAGTTATTATTCGTATTCGCGTTGATGGTGTCTTAAAAGAAATCGCTCGAATGGAAATCGGCCTTCTTGAAACTGTCATTTCTCGCCTTAAAATTTTAGCTCAACTTGATATTACAAATCATTCCAATCCTCAAGAAGGTCACTTCGAACTCGTCAGTACCATTGTTGAAAAAAATGATGAAAGACGCATTCTCAATGTTCGCGTTTCAATATTCCCGACTATTCACGGTGAAGCAACTGTTATGCGTCTCCTCAATCGCAAAGAATTGCTTATCCCACTCGTACAGATGGGCTTTGATATTTCCGATCGTAAACTTGTAGAAAACCTAATTCAATTACCATATGGCATGTTACTTGCGACAGGTCCTGCGGGGAGCGGCAAGACAACATTTTTATATTCTATATTGAATATACTTGCAAAACCTGAAAAAAACATCATCACCCTTGAAGACCCGGTAGAATATCATCTTGAAAATGTCCGCCAAAGTCAAATTCATCCAGAACGCGGCTTTACTTTCGATGCGGGAATGCGTTCAATATTAAGACAAGACCCGGATGTTATTATGATAGGTGAAATTCGAGACGGCACAACTGCAGAGACTGCAATTCATGCTTCACTTACCGGACGTCTACTTCTTTCAACGCTTCACGCAAATTCAAGTGTTGGTACAATTGCACGACTTCTTGATATGAAAATTGATCCTGCTCTTGTTGCATACGCATTAAATGGAGTTGTAGCACAAAGATTAGTACGCCGAACTTGCCAGATATGCAAAGAACCATATACGCCAGACCCACATACACTCGACCTCCTCGGTTTGAGCGCTACTGGTATTGAATTCATTCGTGGTCGTGGATGTGATGCATGCACAAAGACTGGCTACCAAGGCCGCGTTGGTATTTTTGAAATACTGGCGATCGACAATGATATTCGTAAAGCAATTGTCGGGCATGACCCAATCGATAAAATTCAAACACTTGTAACCCAAAAAAACATTAAAACGCTTCGCACCGACGGTATTCGCAAGATCACTGCAGGTCTCACTACGCCTGAAGAAATTTTGAGAATCTCAATATAATTCTCTATTTAAACCGCGCTTTTCTCGAACCCAACTTCGCGCTAGAATAGGTTGATGAAATTCGTCCATCTCCATACGCATTCCCACTACTCGCTTCTCGATGGGCTCTCAAAAATTGATGCGCTTGTCACACGCGCAAAAGAACTCAATATGGATGCACTCGCACTTACCGACCACGGCAATCTTTATGGCGCAATCGAATTTTATCAAAAAGCTCGAAAAGCTGGCATTAAACCAATTCTTGGCCTTGAAGCGTACGTCGCACGCCGAAGCCGGCACGACAAAGTCTCTGGTATCGACGACAAACGTTATCACCTCACACTTCTTGCAATCAACCTTGAAGGCTGGAAAAATTTAATACAACTATCTACAAAATCGCATCTTGAAGGTTTTTATTATAAACCTCGAGTTGATAAAGAACTTTTACGCGAACACTCAAGAGGCCTCATTGCGCTATCAGGTTGCATGTCTGGCGAAATTCCCCGCGCACTCTTATCAAACGAACACGAACGCGCGCGCGATTTGCTACGCGATTATCAAAATATTTTTGGCAAAGATAATTTTTTTATTGAACTTGCTGACCACCCAAATGTACCAAATCACAACAAACTTCAACAACTTTTACGCGATCTCGCGCGCGAAACAAATACTCCCGTAGTCGCAACCCAGGACATTCACTACACACGCGCAGAAGATGCCGCCGCACAAGATGTACTGGTAGCGGTGCAGACAAACTCACGACTCGACGACGAAGATCGCCTCACTATGCGTAGCGATAATTTTTCTTTTCGCTCTGCGGAAGAAATGGCAAAAATTTTTAAAGATATACCCGAGGCAATTGAAAATACTGTGCGTATTGCTAGTCGCGTAAACATCGAAATACCCCTTGGCGTTCTGCAACTTCCCCATTTTCCACTGCCTGAAAATGAGACACCGAATTCATATTTAGAAAAACTTGCTGAGAAACTTCTCCCAGGCAGGTATACAACAATAACGCCTGAAATTAAAGAGCGGCTTCGGTATGAACTCGCAACTCTTGAGCGCTCTGGGTTTACTTCATACTTTTTAATTGTTCAGGATTTTGTTAATTGGGCGCGTTCACAAAAAATCGTTGTGGGCCCCGGCCGTGGATCAGCCGCTGGTTCGCTCGTTGCCTACGTACTTGGGATTACCAATGTTGATCCAATAAAATACAATCTCCTCTTTGAACGATTCATGAACCCAGAGCGTATCAGCCCCCCTGATATCGATCTCGATTTTGCAGATACACGGAGAGACGAAGTATTGAGTTACATTGCGCAAAAATATGGTCGCGACCACGTCGCTCAAATTATCACATTTGGAACAATGGCCGCTCGCGCCGCAATCCGCGATTCAGGACGCGCGCTCGGTTTTGCGTATGACTTTTGCGACAAACTCGCAAAAATGATTCCCTTTAACCCAAATCAAGGGCAAAAGGAAAATTATCTCAAAGAATGCCTTGAGCACGTACCCGAACTACGCGACGCCTACAATGCCGATGCTGACGTAAAACGCCTTATCGATGCCGCACAAAAACTTGAAGGAGTTGTACGCCATGCATCCACTCATGCCTGTGGTGTTGTCATCACCAAAGACCCGCTCCCAACAATCGTACCCCTACAATACGCGACGGGCGGGGAAGACAAAAAAGAATCAATCGTGACTCAATTTGAGATGCATGCAATCGAAGATCTCGGACTCCTTAAAATGGATTTCTTGGGTCTTTCAAACCTCTCTATTATTGAAGAGACCATCAAACGCGTTAAAAAATTACATAATCGCGAAATCGATATCGATGTCATCGCACTCGATGACTCAAAAGTTTTCAAAACGCTCGCCGAGGGCAAAACGGTCGGCGTTTTTCAACTGGAAGGATCTGGCATGACACGGTTCTTGAAAGAATTAAAACCAACAAACATTGAAGATATTATTGCCATGGTTTCACTCTACCGCCCAGGACCCATGGAACTTATTCCATCATTTATTCGTCGCAAACATGGCCTCGAACCTGTCGTATATCTACATCCCGTACTTGAGCCAATCCTCAAAAATACGTACGGTATTATGGTATATCAAGAACAACTCATGCAGGCAGCACAAGCGCTCGCAGGATTTTCTTTGCCACAAGCAGACACTTTGCGTAAAGCAGTCGGCAAAAAAATTAAAAAACTTTTGCTTGAACAAGAAGCAAAATTTATTGATGGCGCCGAGCGCACGATCAAATCACCCCGCATTGCCGCAGAGTTTTGGCGCCTTGTCGAACCATTCGCACGATACGGGTTCAACCGCTCGCACGCGGCAGGCTATGCCACCATCGCATATCAAACCGCTTGGCTCAAAACATATTATCCAGTTGAGTTCATGACTTCTCTTCTTAACTCCGATTCAAAAAATATTGATCGTATTACATTTTTGGTAGCGGTTGCCGCTCAAGAAGGCATTCCAATTTTAGCGCCAAACATCAACGAATCTCGCGCCGGATTTGCAGTAGCCGACAAAACGAAGATTCGCTTCGGGCTTGCCGCAATCAAAAACGTCGGGCACAATGTTGTCTCCTCTATTATAGAAGAGCGCGACACACACGGGTCTTTCGAATCTCTTACTAATTTTCTCGATCGCATATGGTCGCGAGATCTCAATAAAAAATCACTTGAGGCACTTACCAAATCGGGCGCACTTGATCTATTTGGCGAGCGAAATCATATTCTTGAAAACATGGAACATTTACTCGAATACATGCGCGAGACACATCGTGAAGGCACCGACCAACATTCACTTTTTGGCCTTATGCAGGATAAATCGTCACTCCCAGAGCTCAAGTTGCAGGACACAAACCCCGCGACACAGATGCAAAAACTCAATTGGGAGAAAGAATTGCTTGGCCTCTACCTCTCTGGCCACCCACTCGATGCGCTTGCCAAGACCGCGCCATCGGCAAAATCGATTAAAACGATAAAAGAAAAGATGAACCGCTCGAATGTTAAAATTGTCTGCATTCTTTCGGCGGTCAAGCGTATTTTGACAAAACAGGGCGAACCTATGGTATTCTTGAAATTACAGGATGCATCGGACGAAATCGAAGGGGTTGCGTTCCCTTCGACCTTAAAAATGTACGGCCATCTACTCGAGCCTGATAAATGCTTCCTTATTGAAGGCAAAGTCAACGAGCGAAACGGCGTGCCCAGCATGATCTGCAACACATTTGAATTATTAGAAGCAAAAGCATGAACAAAAAATCTAACAGTGAAAATAGTGAAGCGAAACGCCATACGTTAGCGCATGTTTTGGCAATGGCGGTACTATCAAAATATCCTGATGCGCGCCTCGGCATTGGCCCTGTGATTGACAACGGATTTTACTACGATTTTGATATCGGCAAAAATTTTAAAGAAAACGAGCTCGCAGAATTTGAAAGTGCCATGCGCGATATTTTGGCACACAAACTCGATATCACCGGCAAAAAAATTACCCATGCAGAAGCAAAAAAAATATTCGCCGACCAGCCATTTAAACTCGAACTTGCTGACGAATATACAAAAGAAGACAAAGAACTAACAGCGTATACCACGGGCGATTTTACCGATCTTTGTCGGGGTGGACACATCGAAAATACGCGTGAGATAGACTCTCGTGCATTTAAGCTTACTCGAATTGCTGGCGCCTATTGGCGAGGTGACGAAAAAAATGCCCAACTACAACGCATCTACGGCGTTGCATTTGATACAAAAAAAGAGCTCGATGAATATTTTACAATACTTGCTGAAGCTGGGCGTCGTGATCACAAAAAACTTGGCCCCGAACTTGATTTATTTACATTTTCTGAACTCGTAGGCCCTGGACTACCTTTATGGACCCCGAAAGGTACTCTTCTTCGTGATCTTCTCGATAATGAAGTATGGAAACTCCGAAAACATTTTGGCTATGAGCGAGTAGATATCCCTCATATCACAAAAAAAGATTTATACGAGCGCAGCGGCCATTGGGATAAATTCAAAGACGAACTTTTTCGCGTGACAACGCGTGAAGGCCATGAATTTGCGATGAAACCAATGAATTGCCCTCACCACACACAGTTGTATGCGCGCCGCCAATGGAGCTATAAAGAACTTCCTCAACGTTATTCAAACACCACAAAAGTATATCGCGACGAACAATCGGGTGAACTCGCGGGTCTTTCTCGCGTTCGTGCCATTACACAAGATGACGCGCATGTTTTTTGCCGAAAATCACAAGTCAAAGAAGAAATGAACAATGTATGGACTATCATCAATAGTTTTTATAAAAAATTTGGCTTTGAATTGCGCATGCGTCTTTCACTTTCTGATCCGGAGCAACCTTCAAAATACCTTGGGTCACAAACATTATGGAAAGAAGCCGAGGCTGGGCTTCGCGATCTCGTACGCGAACGTGGTGCTAAAGCCACAGAAGCACTTGGCGAGGCTGCATTTTACGGTCCTAAAATAGACTTTCTCGCCAACGATTCACTCGGCCGAGAATGGCAAGTAGCAACCATTCAGCTCGACATGAACCAGCCCGAACGATTCGACCTGTACTGTATAAATGAAGAAGGTGAACACGAACGAATTGTGATGATCCACGCCGCTATCATGGGTTCTCTTGAGAGATTTTTATCGGTTATTATCGAACACTATGCTGGAGCATTTCCTTTTTGGCTCGCACCAGTACAAGTAAAAATTCTTACGATCAACGATAAAGTGACCGACTACGCTGAAAAAGTAATAACTACGCTCGAGCAAAAAGATATTCGATATGAGCGCGATTTTCGAAACGAATCGATCGGCAAAAAAATCCGTGAAGCAGAAATGCAGAAAGTTCCTTATATCTTTGTTATCGGCGACAAAGAAGCTGCAGCCTATACCATAAACGTACGAACTCGAAGCAAAAAAGAAACTGCAACAATTACTCTCGATGAATTTTTTGAACTCATCACGCCAGAATTAAACTAAAAAATGCCCCGACGGTACGCCGTCGGGGCGAGATGTTTGGGTATTTACAGTTTACTTCAGTTGAGCTACTCGCTTAGACGGCTGATCTGGATTCAATCTTCGTTGAGAAAGTATCTCCCCTTTTTGACGCTCACTTTCCCTACGGAATCGATCCTTCGCCTTGCGCTCAATGCGTAAACTTCCTTTCAGAGAAAAAATGTAGATCACGAATGCAACCAAGATAATACTGAATACTATCGCGGTCTCCCAAAAGTCTTTCCGAAATGCTACCGCGGATCGAGCAACCGGTTCGGCTACTTCGTATTTGCTCTGCCAAGAAGCGCTTTCTCCGCGTGCGCTATCACGTTCTCGTGTGAGATTACCAATGTTCTCGAGAGCTTTTGCGAGATCTTCTTGAAGTGCGATCTGCTCTGCATCTTGCGCCCGAACTTCGACTGGACTCAAGTACGGGATCTCAAGCTTCTCGGAATTATGCAAATTCGGCCAATCCCTCTTTGCAGGGTTTGCAGTTTTCAAATCGGCCTCGGTGAGACGATATTTCTGCAAAATGACCGATACCGAATCGCCCTCCTTCACGCTGTAATCCTTTGCGAAACAGGGCGCTACGCTTACAAAACACAACAAAACAGCAAAGTTCATAATGTATCGTGCGATCATTATTTCTCCCTCCCTGGAGTGCTATTTGAAAGAATGATTTGAATCCGTAACGATTATACGATAAAGTACGCAATATGGCAAGACCACGTATCATCGCTATTGTAGGGTCAACCGCTTCCGGCAAGTCAGCGCTTGCGGTACGCATGGCTCAAAAATTTAATGGCGAAATTATTTCTGCCGACTCACGGCAGATTTACACAGGGCTTGATATCGGCACCGGCAAAATTACGCATACTGAAATGCATGGGATACCGCATTACTGCATTGATATTGTAAGCCCAAAAAAAATATTCACCGTTGATGAATATAGAATTGCGGCAGAAAAAATAATCGCTGATATATATTCGCGTGGTACATTACCAATAATTGCAGGTGGCACTGGTTTTTATATTGACGCTATTTTATATGGCGCCTCATATCCACAGATCCCACCCAACTGGGATTTGCGTGAAAAATTAGAAAAACAACAAACAGCTGTGTTGTTTAAAACACTTGCAAAGCTTGATCCGCATCGTGCGTCAACGATAGACCCGAACAACCGCCGTAGAATTATTCGCTCAATTGAAATTATAAAAGCAGTTGGCTGGATGCCAAGCCTCATAAAAAAACATCGTTTTGATTCGCTCATTATTGGCATCAAAACAAATCCAACGGTCCTTCGCAAAAAAATAACCAAACGTCTTATGGGCTGGCTTAAGGAAGGCCTTGTTGAAGAGGTAGAAAAGCTTCACAAAAATCAAAAACTTCCATGGCGTCGATTTGAGGAGCTCGTGCTCGATTACAAATACGTAGCACTATACTTACAAGGCAAAATGACCCGCGAAGAAATGATTGCGCGTACCGACACAGAAATTTGGCATTACGCAAAACGCCAACTCACCTACTTCAAAAAAATGGAAAACGTACACTGGGTAAATTCCGCTCACGAAGCCGAGCGTCTCGTTAAAGATTTTTTAAACTAAGAGAATCAAGATTTAAGATTAAAGTCAGAGAACTTGACGTATAAGTGCGATCGTATTTATAATGGCATTTAATGAAACGCCATACAAATGAGTCACGGCAGGCTCGTGTTGGACCTGTTGGCGAAAAGGTTCTACTTCTTCTCGCGACAGGAGTGATATTGGGGCTTACCCACTCACCTGATAAATACTCCCGCACACTGAAAAACGCGAAAAAAGCATGGAAAACAATTAACGATCGGGCGCTTCATAGGACTATTCGGCAACTCTACCGAGCAAAACTGCTTGACGCAAAAGATAACCCCGATGGATCAGTAACAATGATTCTTACGGACAACGGAAAAACTCGCGCAATGACATATCAAATCGACGAGATGCAAATTAGCAAAATGAATAAATGGGATCACAAATGGCGCGTAGTCCTTTTCGACATACCCGAACGTCAAAAGAAGGCGCGCAATGCACTTTCAAACGCATTAAAAAAACTCGGCTTCTGCCAATTTCAAAAAAGCGTCTGGATATATCCGTTTGAGTGTAAAAACGAAGTTGATTTTATTATTGAATTATTTTCGCTTAGACCGTATGTACGATTTCTTCTTGCAGACCACATCGACAACGAGCTCGATCTCAAGAAACACTTTAAACTACTATAACGAGACAACATTATATTATCTGTGGTTTTATACATAAGAAAGTAACGTATAATTGCGACCGCAAATATACGTTACTTTTGTGTTTGATAATGTCTTACACTGGATGAAGACTAAATTCGACAAAAACCGCCAACTCACCTACTTCAAAAAATAAAAGACGTGTAATTGATTGGCACATCGAAAGAAGCAGAAAAATTAGTTAAAGATTTTCTCAACTAAAGTACCAGCAACTTGGACATTTCACGTCCAAGTCCTAGTGATTTTAACTAAAACCTACGATACTCCAAGCAATAAAATAAAACCCAAACATTACACCAACATAAATAACACCAATGAGAACTATATGCAATAATTGCATTAACAATAACAATGACAAGTTTTCTTCAACGAAGTGTGGGATTTTAAACGGCCAGCCTTTCAATATAGATACTCTCTTCCAGAGGAAGTAACTAGCAAAAATTGTTATAAAAACGAAGACTCCTTCTTGAGGATTATTAATAAAATCCTGAAAAGTAACATGAGATTCTAATTTTAAAAAATAAAATAATACTAAAAAAGCATCCAATGAAGCAACAACATATCTTGCATAAATCTTCATAATATTACAATAACTCCTTTTTTAATAAATCGCCAATTATCTGGGGATTTCCTTTACCGCGCATATGCTTCATAGTTTGGCCGACAAGAAATTGCAAAGCACCTTGTTTGCCACCTCTGTATTCTAAAACGGCCGATTCGTTATCTTGAATTACTAGTTTGACTGCCGCTTCTAGCTCGCCTGCATCGCTTGATTGAAACATATCTTTATCGCGCGCAATTTCAGTCGGATCTCCACCGTGCTCAATCATATGCGAGAGCAAATCTTTTGCCGCACGCGATGATATTTTATTTTCTGCAATAAGCACAATGAGTTCTGCAAAATTTTCGGGATCAAGCTTCATGGTCTCTATTGTTAGAATTTTCTCGTCAAGCACATGCATTACATCGGAAAGCAAATAGTTGCAAAAAAGTTTATATATCGCATTTGGATTTTTTGCATGATTCGTACTAATCCACTCATCGAGCTCAGAAACACTATTTTCAAAAAACTCTGCCATTTTTTTATTGTATATAAAAACCTCTACAGCCTCGTTATCAATGCCAAATTCTTTGCGAAATCGATCACGCTTTTGTTGAGGTAATTCAGGTAACGTATGCTTTAAGACTTCTCGCAAGCTAGTAAGATCTTGCGGTGGCAAATCAGGCTCTGGAAAGTAGCGATAATCATGCGCAGACTCTTTCTTACGTTGTGATACGGTTTTACCTGCAACCTCATCCCACCCCCGCGTCTCTTGCGAAACAACTCCGCCCGACTCTATTAATTCCTCTTGCCTCTTAATTTCGAATTCGATGGCTCGCTCAACAGATTTAAATGAATTGATGTTTTTGACTTCTACTTTGGTACCAAATTTTTCCTCACCCATCGGGCGAATTGAAATATTGGCCTCGATGCGCATTTCTCCTCTTTCCATGCGAGCATGCGATGCGCCGACATATTGAAAAATGAGACGCAATTCTTCAGCGGTCTCACGTGCCTCACGCGCATTTCGTAGATCAGGCTCAGTCACAAGCTCCATAAGTGGTATACCTGCTCGATTAAAGTCAACTAGAGAGTTACCTTCTTTATCATGCGTTAAACTGCCCGTATCCTCCTCAAGATGTACTCGTGTAATACGGACCCGCTTCCCAGACGCAAGTATTACAGAACCACCCTCTACTAAAGGATGTTCATATTGTGATATTTGATATCCCTTTGGCAAATCTGGATAAAAATAATTTTTTCGATCAAATTGGCTTTTATCTGGGATCGTACTGCCAAGAGCAAGCCCGACTTGAATTACTTTTTTAATTGCTTCAGAATTTGCTACTGGCAACGTTCCGGGATGCCCCATGCATACCGGGCATATATTTGTGTTGGGACGCGACTCGTCAGAATCGTTTACTGACGAACAAAACATTTTGCTTTTAGTGGAAAGCTCTGAATGGATTTCAAGACCAATAACCGGCTCGTACTTCATATATTTTAGTGTTGCACCCCGCACCAATTTTGTAAATCATTTATTCTTCTCATATAAGTGAATAATCTTTGAAAAAAGACTATCATGAATAGAAAAATAGAATTGGTGCGGGGTTGCACAAAAAGGCTCATTTGGGTATACTGAGCAACATGTTATCGTATTCTGAGCTTCGTTCTGGCATAATATTTGTACTCGATGGCGAACCCTACAAAGTACTTGAGTATAATTTTTTACGCATGCAACAGCGTAAACCGGTGGCGCAAACAAAAATTAAAAATATTAAAACAGGCAAAATTCTTAACCGCACGTTTCATCAAAATGAATCGTTTAAAGAAGCTGAAATTGATCGCGAAAAAGCAATATTTTTATACGCCCGAAAAGGCGAATGTTGGTTTCATAAATCGGGCGACCCAAAAAACCGCTTTATGCTCAAAGAAGATTTTTTAGGAAACTCTATTCATTTCCTGATACCAAACACGGAAGTCAGTCTCAACGTTTTTAACGATGAGATTATCAATGTCGATATTCCAGTCAAAATGGATTTTAAAGTAATTGAAGCGCCTCCCGGAATCCGCGGCGATAGCGCCCAAGGAGGATCCAAAGAAGTCATATTGGAGACTGGCACAAAAGTAAACGCACCGCTCTTTATAAACGAAGGCGATATTATCAAAGTGAACACCGAAACCGGCGACTACGTCGAGCGAGTAGAAAAAAATTAAAACTTAATCGACTCTCCCGGTTTTAATACTTTTTCTTTACCTGCGAGTGCAATTTTGAGAGCATCTTTAAGACCAATAATATCGGGTCCACGGCGCGGAGGTTGAATAACTGGCGCTTTTGGCAAGTCTTTTAATGAAAGAGATTTTTCGCCCACCGGCTTCTGAACAACCGAACCTTCGCGAATAGTTGGGGCTAATTTTTCATTGACTATGGGCGCTTCTACTAAACTTGGTTTAACAACGACCAACTTTTCTTCTTGCGTAGGCTCAATTACTTGTTTCTTTTCAGTCACCGGTATTGGCTTTGCTTCCGCTGGCATAATTTCGCCGGCTTGAACTTTTTTAAGACAGTCTGAACAATACACGGGCCTACGCTCATCGGGCTTAAAATTAACATGCGCCGGCTTACCACAAATCGAACAATCTACAGTATACCGCTCTTCTTTTTTTGCTTTATCATCTCGCATGCCCATGCGTACCGCTGTACGATTTTGACCATGAACGCCATTTTCACTATCATTTGAAAATCCACTCCATCGTTCAATATCGGCCTCAACCTCTACTCTAGAACGTGCATAGTTGCGACGCGTATGCTCAATTATCATCGCTGTCTGATCAGACGAGCCTTCGAGCCGATTTGCTGGCAAGGTAAGTGCCGAAAACGGTCGCGACGTCACACCATTAACCATTAGTTTAATATAAATTGCATGGTTTGGAATATTTACAAGATCTTGAATTTCAAACTCAGGTATAAATTCATTTTCAAGAAATTCGGCATCGGTCGCGCCAACTCGAAACACCACCATGGTACCAACGTTGCCAAACACAGCATCGCGCACCTTTGTTGTTGTCTCAGTAACGAGCTGACCAACATATTGATGCGCAATAATAAGATTCAATCTGTATTTTCGTGCCTCTGACAAAATTGACGCAAAAGATTCAGTTGCAAAATTTTGAAATTCATCAACATACAAATAAAAATCTTTGCGTTCCGTCTCTGAAATACGAACTCGCTCCATCGCAGCCAACTGAATTTTAGTAATAAGCATCGCTCCCAATAATTGTGCGTTATCCTCACCAATACGACCCTTCGATACATTTACCAATAATATTTTCCGCTGGTTCATAATATCAAAAACATTAAAAGAACTCTTTGGTTGCCCTACGATATTACGTATAAATGCGGTCGACAAAAACTGCCCAACTTTATTTTGAATTGGCACTATTGCCTCATTACGAAATTGGTCACGCCAACTCTCATATTCTTGTACCCAAAATGCCCGCACCACTGGGTCTTTAATATTTTGAATAATTTTTTGTCGGTATTCTTTATCAACCAAAATTCGCGGAATCCCAAGCAGAGTCGTACCCGGCGTATCAAGTAGTGCGAGCACACAATTGCTCAAAATATACTCCATGCGGCTTGACCACACATTCGCCCAAATCTTTGTAAAAATACCCATAAGATCGGAC
>JBBTUF010000048.1:0-2774 GCA_038063855.1 Patescibacteria group bacterium | reverse complement strand
AAGAGTTTGATTTTGACGATATAAAAAAATATTACCCAGAATTTGATGAAGAAATTATTAAATAATAATATGAAATTAGTAAAACGAAGATTCTACCTATTTTGTACGATTATTCTCGGTGTGTTGCTTTTGTCGATCGTACACGCAATCGTTGAAATGTGGTATATCAACTTACTGGTGAGCGATTTTGATATGTATGGTTTTCGGTTATCATGGTCACAATGGTTTCTAGTACACAATGTATTATCAGTAGCGCTTTGGATTTTTGGGGCATGGTTTGGGTACTGGCTTGGTATTCGTTGGTGGCAAATTGTGTATGTAGAGCGCCGACATTGGTTGTTCAGGAAGCGTAAATAATGCGTGTTGAAGTTACGGTGCGCCCGCAGGCGCACGAAAATAAAGTAGAAAAAACCGATACTGGTTTTAAAGTGTGGACGACTGCACCCGCGCGTGAGGGTAGGGCGAACGAAGCCATTATTCAATTTATTGCAGAATATCTTGATACCGCGCCCTCAAATATAAAAATCCTTCGCGGTCACACATCTCATAAAAAACTTGTTGAAATTGCGTAAGTGATTGACATACGATTAGGCGCTGAGCTACAATTCGGATATGCCTAAAAAACATATCCAAAATATCTCTTCATATTTTGCTGTTTTTGACCCGATTCCAAATGGCGGGTATAATGTTTTATTTCCCGATTTTCCGGGGTGTGTAACTTTTGGAAAAACTTTTGAGGAGGCGAGAGAAAAAGGAAAAGAGATTTTAGAGCTTTGGCTTGAAGAGCTGATCTCCCAAAAACAAAAAATACCACTGCAAAATCTCCGCCCGATCATAGATGAAGTGAAAGTGCTCGTGCCAAGTCGGTAAACCAGTTTCTTTCAAATGAAGCCAATCAATGCCAGAAGGCTTATAGAAATTCTTAAAGAAAATGGGTTTGTGTTAGCGCGTCAGCGTGGAAGCCATATGATTTGGAAAAATCAAGCAAGCAGAATTATTGTTCCAGTTCCGTTGCACAGCAAATCGAAACCCATTCCTACGGGGACGTTGTTGGCGATTATCAAGCAATCAAAAATCCCGAAAGAAAAATTTAACAGACGGGGTTGATCTCGAAGTTACTTTCTCGCGTATAAAAATTCTCCGCGGCCACACAGCGCACAAAAAACTCATCGAAATTCTCCAAAAACCCATATAAAACAGGGATTTTTTGAGATATTGACGAGTACTCTGTTTAGTGCTATAATGAATCCCAGAAAGTAAGTACATTGAATATACTACTTGTAGTTGTGGTCATAGCCAAAAGATCTGAAAACATTAAGGTTTTCTGGTTATGACCACCAATGGTTATGCCTCTCAATTCACGAGCAGTGAGAAGCCAAGGGCAAACAGCCCAGAAGGAGAAAGTCATGAAATACGGCGAACTGAATTTGGGGCAGATCGAAGCGATCATCAACAAGCTCGGCGGAGAAGAGGGCGCCATGCGATTTCTGCGTGGCGAGCTCCTGGTGAGCGCTCCGACAGTAACTGGTGCTTTCAAACGCGACATGCGCACGGAAGGCTGGAAACTCATCGAGAACACATCGCGCCGCATCAATTCCATTACCGACGTCGAGCCAGTCTCCTTTCTGAAGCCATGCGAAAGCCACATCAATGGCGAGGAGATGGTTGGGCGAGCCATCAAGCTCGAAGCCAACTACGGACAAGAAGACGTCGAGTATCTCCTTGAGCACCATGATGAGATTCCTGCGGAACTCCAGAGTTTCTATCTGGTGTTCCCGGGTACCATCTGGGAGGACTCGAATGGCAGCCGCAGCGTGCCGTTCCTCTACTGGCATGGCCACGATCGGCTCCTCCGTCCGCGCAATTCGCTTCATTCTCCGCCGTGTGCGGGGTTTCCTTTTTCAATGCCCTTCATCCATCCGCCCAACATTTTACCAACATCAGTAAGAGATTCAGAAAGAGCAATGTATTTTTAATTCCCACGTTATCTGGAGAAAAAATTTGAGAAGATCTAGCTTAACACTTGCTTTTCGTAAGTATGGAAGTTTTTCTTTCTTATGTAAATAATGTGCGATACAAAGACATTCAATTACATCTATGAACAAAAAATCAATTTTTTCTCCGAGCGAATATCGAGATTGCTTAGGAAAATGATCTCGCCATTCATACCATAGTTTGTATATGGCAGTAAATCTTTGTAAAATTGGCAAAACCCGTTGGGGGGGGGGGAGGCATGCCGGACGGGCTCTTATGAGAAAGCAATTCACGCATACATTTAAGGATATCATAAGTATTGAAAACTTACTGAAAGCATGGGGAGAATTCTTGAGAGGAAAATCTTCAAGGCATGACGTACAAGAATTTTCTATGCATTTGATGGATAATATTTTTTCACTTCACGATGAATTGCGAATGCATTTCTATCTGCATGGCGAATACCACGCCTTCAACATCTCTGACCCAAAACCACGCAACATCCACAAAGCAAGCGTTCGAGATAGACTTTTGCATCGCGCACTATATAGGGAGCTTTACCCATTTTTTGACAGAACCTTCATAGCCGATTCCTATTCATGTAGATTCGGGAAGGGAACACATAAAGCTCTCAATCGCTTCCAGACATTTGGACGCCGGACGTCCAAAAATCATACAAAAACCGTGTGGGT
This sequence comes from Patescibacteria group bacterium, assembly GCA_038063855.1. Classification (GTDB taxonomy): domain Bacteria; phylum Patescibacteriota; class Minisyncoccia; order Ryanbacterales; family GWA2-47-10b; genus JBBTUF01. The sequence continues at coordinate 108 of JBBTUF010000048.1, read as the reverse complement.
ATTGAAATGCGATGTACGGAAGTTCTTTGCTCCTGTTGATCAAGAGATACTTATATGCTGATGATTTTGTAATTCTATCTCAAGATAAAGAGATATTGATAGAGTTAC
>JBBTUF010000047.1:0-2950 GCA_038063855.1 Patescibacteria group bacterium | reverse complement strand
AGCCGGCGTTCGTGAAGACTGTTCAGCAATCTTCGAGGGAGACGCAGACGCAACCGAAAAAGTGGTCAGCGAATATGTCGAGGGTCACCGAAACCGCCGCCAAGGCGACCGTCCTGCAGAATTCGAGCACGATGGAGTTCGGTATCGCTGGTGGGCAAACATCTCTGAAGGCAGCTTCTTCCTATACGTAATCGAGCGTTTTGCGCGCTACGGAACGTACAAGATCCAGCTTCGCACACCGGCAGACCACAAAAACCCTCGCGGGGATCCCGGCTCAACATCTGTGTATGTCGCCACCGACGATTGGAACGAGCCGCATGCGGTGTTGACCAGCCTAAAAGCCTGGGCGTCCTCACAGCCTAAGAAGGTTGCGTATCGGCTCTACACACCAGACAGTGAGGCTGCCCGAGCCATAGAAGCCGAAATGGAGCAACGCAATAAAAGCCGTCAAGGCTAACCCCCAGCGCCTTTTGTTTTTCTTGAAAGAGAACAACGCGAGGCGCATTTTCATGCCTAATTTTCTACCACCCTACCTAGAACGGTAGAAAAATGAGGCTGGGTAAAGAAATAACTGACAAGAAGTTCCGCACGTGGGCTAAAGTTTGTCATTTATTTTTTTATCTTCGATATCACTTAAAACGGAGGTCTTGGGGAGTGATATAATCAACACAATCTCTCAAATGTTTCCAAAGCACAAGTTGTTAATCATTGTTGTTTCGCTAGTCGGGGGATTGCTTCTTGCAATCGCATCTAAAGCCTCCCCGGGCGCAACTCTCTTTCCCAACCTCAAAAACCAAGCTCCTTCTACCTCGCCACAACCAACACCAACCAACACAAATAAACTCCAAACCTGCCCCGATGCCTGGTATAAAAATGAGATGCCTTGTGTGTATCGAGAATCTCCCTCAGAGTGCGAAGGGCAGAAAAAAGAGTATTTTATAATAAATGGGGAAAGAAAAGAGATTGAGGAAGTGGATATAGCATGGGTTAAAGATAATTGTGAAGTTAACAAACCATCTCCAGTTTATTAATATTTCACAGCTTCAGGCAAAAAAGAGTATATAATCATTTTGAAAAAATGCTTCAACTAGCGTATAATTTACAAAAGAGGTTAAAATTAAAACTTTCGCCCGCTCACTAGTTTCAATACTGCTCTCATTTCTGCTCGTTTTTAACTCTATTGCTCCGGCAATTGCCCAAGGAGCATCTGAATCTGCCCAACAAGAAGCCTCCCAGTCTGCAGAGCCTACACCTAACCCCTCACCAGAACCCACTCCTACCACAACCCCTGAACCGACCCAAACACCAACGCCAGAAACCACACCGGAACCCACTGCAACTCCTACACCCAATCTTAGTCCCACTCCATCTCCAGAGCCAAGTCCCACACCCGAATCATCTGCAAGTGCAACTTTAAAAACAAGACAAGTACCCACAGAAGAAAAGGTTAGAAAGTCTATAAATAAAGATAAAAATTATGTTGAAGGCGAGGTATTAGTTAAATTTAGGGAAAACAGAATTAACCTAAAACAGCCTAACAATATTGCCAAAGCAGAACAATTTGCAGCTGCAAAAAATTTAGAAGTTGAGGATACCCTTGAGAAAGCGAATGTTGCTGTTTTGGAAACAAAGAACGGAGAATCAGTTGAAAGTGCGGTTGCTAGATTGGAGTCTGATCCAATTGTTGAATATGCAGAGCCGAACTATATTCGTAAACCTGCCACAATTTCCAGCAATGATACTTATGCAAGTGAGTTGTGGGGACTGGATAATACCGGTCAAACAGTGAATGGTACAGTAGGCACCAACGATGCAGATATTGATGCTCCTGAAGCGTGGGGTATCACAGAGGGCAATAGTTCACTGGTTGTTGCGGTTATAGATTGGGGCGTTGCATATAATCATCCTGATTTAGCAGGAAACATGTGGGATGGGATGAATTGTAAAGATGAAAATGGAAATGCGTTAGGTGGATGTAATCATGGTTATGATTTTGAATATAACGATAAGACGCCCCTCCCTACTTTGAGCAACCATGGAACACATGTAGCTGGAACTATTGCAGCAGTTAAAGATAATAGTAGTGGAATAATCGGAGTTGCACCAGACGTCAAAATTATGGCTTTGAAATTTAGTGGAGATGTTGGTGATGAAATACAAGCCATAGATTTTGCTATCCAAAATGGAGTAAAGATTATAAATGCCAGTTTTGGGATTGAAGGAGCAGAATATTTTTCGCAACTAGAATATGATGCGATAAATCGTTTTAAGAATGCAGGGGGGTTATTTATAGCAGCTGCTGGAAATGGTGGTCCAGATGATATAGGAGATAATAATGAAAGTACAGCTTTTTATCCCTGCAACTATGATCTCGATAATATTATTTGTGTGGCAGCTACGGATCAAAATGATAGTTTAACATCATTTTCTAATTATGGTACTACTTCTGTGGATGTAGCTGCTCCCGGAAAGAATATTTACAGTACTATAGTAGAGATTTTAAATTCAGAAATTTTAAACGAGACATTTGACACTGTGACACCGCCAAATATTCCAACTGGCTGGTCAGCATCAACAGGGTTTAATTGGGGAACTTATGATTTTAACGATGGACTTTTTGAAACTGTGTTATATGGGGATTTAACCTTGCCTTATACAGCTAGTTCCAACAGTACTTTAACCTCTGCTGCATATAATTTATCGGGAGCCACGAAAGCTCAAATTGAATTCTTCACACAGTGCGACACGGAATATACAACCAGTAGCTGGGATGATTATATGGCTTTGGAAGTGAGTGGTAATGGAGTTGATTTTACAGAAATTTTGAGATGGGACGAGGCTGGACTAGATAATGATACGACTGAAGGTAATCATGGCAGTAGTGCATTTGGTTATGCTGTCGAACAAATTTCAAGCGATTTATTTACCAGCAATTTTCAGTTTAGATTAC
>JBBTUF010000046.1:0-2840 GCA_038063855.1 Patescibacteria group bacterium | reverse complement strand
CCAAATGGCGAAGAGATTTGGGCTAAAGGGTCAATGCAGACAATTAAGTGGCAGGACAATACGCCGATTCCCATATGCCCTGTCGGGGCAGCTTGTATGCCACAACCCGTCAAATATTACGATATCAAGTTGGTTACTTATTATTCTCCATGTTCTGGCAATGTCTGTCCCCTAATGCCGTATGTAAGACCCTATATGATTGCTAGCGGAGTATATCGGTCGGCATTTGAATGGAGGGTTGACAAAGTTATTTCACTTACAGAAACTCCATATGGAGCTTCTGCGTATGTTGAGGTACCTGATGGTCCCTACACTGTTCAGGTATGCGTTACGGGGTCAGTCACATGTGACTCAAGCGATTCGTATTTCAAAATTGTTTCTGCTCCATAACCAATAACAACTTGCGACAACTATGGAGATGTCAATTTAGATGGAAGTGTTAATCTGTTCGACACGAGTCTACTTACAACATACATAGGTGGGCAGACAACATTTACGCCAGAGCAACTCCTTCGTGCAGATGTGAATCAAGATGGACTTGTAAATACTGCTGATGCGCAACTATTCACCGATTTCAACATCGGAAAAATTACTGCATTCCCCGCGTGTCAGAAGAAATCTCCATGTAGCCAAAGTGGTGATGTGAATGGAAACACATTTGTAAACCAGCGTGATGTGCTTATGATTCAAGATTATATTCTTCAAAAAATCACTCTGAGTGCAGACCAAAAAATTCGTGCAGATGTAAATCCTGCGTCAGGAAATGGTGTTATTGATATCTTTGACACTCTCAGCCTTCAGGATTACATACAAGGGAAACAGAGTTCATTACCAGTGTGTACAGCTCCTCCCTCGATAACTGTTTTTTCTCCGAATGGAGGTGAACAATGGCCGATTGGCAGCACACAAACAATTCGCTGGAATACTGCCAGCAAGGGAGGAACTGTAAGTATTGCTATACTCGATTACAATAAGACCACTGGGGACACAAACTTTACGCCATATACAATTACTGATAGTACAAACAACAATAGTTATACTTGGGTTGTGCCCAGCACGTTTGGTGGTGCTTCATCTATTGGCAATAACTACAAGCTGCTAATTGGGGGATATTTTTGGACAGATCCAGGGGCTGATCGACCAGGGCTTATACAAGACACAAGCGACGCGCCATTTAGTATTGTTGCTCAATAAATTCTTCGAGTGGTCAACATTCGATGTTGACCAGCAAGTAAAAACTTGGATATTTAGTTACTCACCGATAATGTGTAGTTGCACCTTGCGGTCTCTTGATTTGTCGAGCTCGATGAAAAAGATCTTTTGATATGTACCAAGCTGAAGAACGCTGTCGATAAGGTTTAATGTTATATTTGTAGGCAACATAATTGCTTTGCAATGCGCATGGCCATTTATGCATTCGTCGTTGCATACATTTACTGTGCGTATTTCAAAATTGTCGTGATGATACCCGCGATCTTGTGGCGCAAGCTGTTCGAGATGGTGCGCGATGTCTTTTGCAAGAAGCGGCTCGTCGCATTCATTGATAATCAAACCAGCTGATGTATGTAAAATCTGAATATTAAGGAGACCATTCTGAATGCCGCTTGTTTCTGCAAAATCTTTTATTTCATGTGTTAAGTTGATAAAATCATAGGTCATTTTTGATTGTAGAGGTATCGTTTTGTTGGCAGTTTTCATAATGCTAGTTATTATAGCAAAATTATCGCTTGATTCCACAGGCTCATCTATGGCATTAACTAAAACAGTAGTTGGCGATTAGGTAGAGGCTTTGATGTTTGATTTTAAAGGTTATGATATGATATTATGTAATTATGCTGATAGCAACAATAACAAAAAGATCTTCGCGCTCTGAAAAATATGTGGAAGTTCCTCGCAAAGTATATGAGGAATTTTTAGCGTGGCGCCAGAACAATAAATCCTATAAAACGGTAAAGCCAACAAAATCTGAATTGCAAGCGATTGCCCGCGGAAGAAAAAATTTTAAAGAAGGCAAATATGTTACATTGCAACAACTGAAGCATGAATTGGCACACAATCGTTGATTCTGTCGCACGAAAGCAAATCAAAAAATTTCCGAGGAAAGAAGCAGACCATCTTGTGGCGGTCATGGTCACATTGGAACAAAATCCTTATGAAGGGGATGTTGTGAAATTACAGGGTGAGAGAGATATATGGCGCAGGCGTGTTGGCTCATATCGTATGTTTTATGAAATCCATACTCAAGAGCGTATTATTTACGTATTTAATATCAAGCGTCGAACATCAAGCACTTATTAACCAATGCAAAACCCACGCAAAATCAGTCAAAAACTTGGATATTTGACAATCATGTTTAAGAGTTTAAGCTAATGAAATGAACGATAAGCAAACTCAAAAAGTAACTCTTGAAGATCTTGCGGGAATGATGCAGCGACAGTTTGAAGAGTTTGCAACAAAAAAAGATCTTTCACGGCTTGAGACTAATCTTGCCCAGATTTTGGTAAAGATGAATGAACGCCTCGAACGCATGGATTTCAAGCTCGGTCAGCTTACGGATCTTGAGCATCTTCGCAACAGAATTGAACTCATGGCTCGCAATATCCATGATCAGCTTCATGTAGAGGTTTAATTTCTGGATATCTCGTTATCCACTGTCGGATTTGATATGGGGGGGTATACTTAAATCAAGATATTATTCGTTAATTTTTAATAAAACAACATGCAAAAACTTCTTTGGAAAGTGAGCTTTGCGGTAGTCGGCATCGCAACACTCCTGTCGCCGCTCGCCTCATCAGCTGCGCAACTTACGAGCGCGCAGGTAAGCGCCATTATCAACTTAC
>JBBTUF010000045.1:0-1401 GCA_038063855.1 Patescibacteria group bacterium | reverse complement strand
TCAGGATGTTTAAAACTGAATTCGTTGTTGAACGTATATGTTTTCCAGCTTGCTGTTTCGTCGGGAGTTGCAGTCGGAGCAGGAGTTTTTCCGGAATTTGTGGAGTTAAAATTTGGAAGTTGTGTTTGGCCGTTTTTGGCGTAGTAGAAGGCTCCGAAGCCGACTGCGACAATAAGGGCAATGACAAGAAGTATTGTCATTACAGAACCTTTTTGAGGACTTGTGGGCATTGATTTAATATAACACGCCTGCAAAAACTGGTAAAATAAAATGTGAATATCGATCTTATAAGAGTAAAGGTGCTTGCGGGAGAATGGGATTTGTCGCACCATGCGCATAAAGAACGACAAGCCGAAAAAATTACTCTTGACGAGATCAAACACGCTTTGCTTAAAGGTGATATAATTGAACGGTATTCAAAAGACCCGAGGGGATCAAGCTGTCTACTCTGTACAGAAACTGTCCATGTTGTCTGTGGGATGAGGGAAAGCAAGTTACTGGTCGTTACAAACTACAGACCGCAACCACCCGTTTGGAAAGATTACAAAACTAGAACAAAGGAGTTAAAAAGTCGTGGCTAAATGTTATTATTGCAAAGGAGAAACAACGATAAAAAAAATTGACGTCGATTTTCGATGGGGCGATCAGCTTTTTGTTTTTAAAAAAGTCCCAGTTGAAGTTTGTACAAGATGCGGAGAGAAGTATTATTCTGCCGAGATATCTCACAAATTCGATCAACTAGTTAAAGAAGCGAATAATAAAACCAGGAAGCCTGAAAAAATACTCGAAGTTCCCGTTTTTAGCTTTAGTTAATAATTTCCTAAAATGGAATTTCGATAATTTCTGCTGTATTTGATTCTGTATCGTAGATTGCAAAAGATGGTTTTGTAGTATTGCCAAGGGCTCCGGGATTGACCACAAGTGTGTCCCCCACAAGTTTCACTGATGGCGAATGCAAGTGTCCGTAAAAGACTGCGTCAGTGCTTCCGTTTTGAATAAACTCACGAACTTTTGAAGGCTCGTGGCCCATTGCGATTTTGCGTCCGTCTACTGTGAACTTCAGAACGTCTCCACGTAGGGTTGCTGGTTCTAAAGCACTCCAGATTTCGTTATATCTTGCTTCGTCGGCATTACCCGTGACTGCATAAAGTGGTAGACCACTTTTGAGAACTTCCACAACGTCTTGGGAAGTTGAAAAATCTCCGCAATGGAATATTGCTGACATACTTTGGCTTTTTGCAAAACCTACAACATGCCTGATGTGGTTTATATTGCCGTGAGTGTCTGAAATTACTAGAATCTTCATGTAGTAGCAGAATTTATTCTGCGCGCAATGAATTGCGCTAATACGAGGGCAGGTACTGTTTAATATTTTCCGGAGTCAGTGTCAATTGCTTGGTT
>JBBTUF010000044.1:0-6767 GCA_038063855.1 Patescibacteria group bacterium | reverse complement strand
GGACGCAATCAAATGTTTATACTTTGGGTCAGGCACTTCAAGCACATTGAAGCCAATCGGAAAATCAGAATCGGCTGGGTTTACATACACCACATCTTGTATGCGATTTTCGGGGATTTGCTCAAGAACCTCTTCTATAAAACCACCATGTGGGTCAATAATAGCAATGCCATCGCCATTTTTAATATCTTGCAATGCCAAATTTTTGAGTAAGTTTGTTTTCCCAACTCCCGTTTTTCCAATCACATACATGTGTTGTCTGCGATCGGCTGTACGGATGCCAAACGTGCGGTCAGCGCCGCGAAAATTTGTTTTTGCAAAGTACACTGTTTTGTCCTGATACTCCATCGATTCGTATTATAGCATATCTATATCGTACTTGCCTCGCATACAAGTTCAATATGACTCCATCATATTTCCAAGGTGAGGCCTTAGAATTGTTATTCTCACCTAAGACACGAAAAAACCAGCAATCTGCGCGGTTTTTTTATACGGCTTTTCTAAAGTCTTCTTCACTGACTTCAGCAAGCTCCAAGACTCCTAAAAGAGTTCCTCGCGCCAGCTCTTTATGCATCGGCACGATTGTGGTAATAGTCTTCCCGTCAACCTTCTTTCTTAATTTCACGTGGCTACCTTTTTGTGAGACAACAACAAAGCCAAATTGTCTGCTTAAAATTCGTATGATGTCTTTCCCAGAAAATGTTTTAGCCACGACTTACTTCGAGCGATGTAACAAGAGGTTGCCCTTTATTTAAATACTTCTTCGTCTTTGGCATATCGTCTAAATACAGCTCAACGGCTTCTTTTAGATTTTCTTGAGCATCCTCTACGGTTCTGCCCTGACTTACCACCCCTAATTCAATGGAACGAGCTACAAACCATCTTCCCTCCTTATTGATTACTACTGTAGATCTATATGTCATACCGATAGTATACCGCGAAAACATTTGTTTTCAAGCAATAACATTCAATTCTCGAAGGACTTTTTCATATTTTTCGAGCGCGTAGACTGCATCGACATACAAAACATTTTTTGCGCCTTCATGAGCAATTTGATTACGCATTTTGTGGGCATCCCAAAAATCTTGAGAGCTTTTCATGTCAGGACCTGTTATGAAATCCATTCGTTCACCCATAGTCTCCCCAGGTATACGAAAATGCTTCAACACATCATCTGCAAGCGCATCGGCTTCTATGATTAAATACGCCGCGTCATTGTCAGATGCTGTCTGAAGTTTTTCCTTTATCCTATTCCATTCAGATTGAAATGTTCCATCGCTCTTGGGCTCTTTGGGAGGTGAACTCGACTCCGTGACTACAACACGCGAGGTAATTGGCGGTCGAAGTTTTGCCGTTTGCGCTACAACATATAAAATCCCAATCGTAGCGGCGACAGATAAAATGCCCGATATATATTTTAAAACAAGGATAAATCGTGCCACATATTGATTTTCAAAAACACCACGAACACCAAACACGATCGAAGTAATAATCGGAACAATCACCATAAACAATAGAAATAACAACAAAGCCGCCTCAAAACCAACATTACTAATATTATGACTTGTTGGAGTTGCTTTTTTCCCTACTGGCTTTTTGTTCTTCGTATCGTCTGCCATAATGATTACACTTTTTTATCTTTCTGATAGATTGGAAGTCCTTGAGGCGGACCCATTCTCTTTGCAGTCATACGATCAATAATGGGTCCCGTCAGAACAATATTCGTTGGCGGGTGAAATAAAGTTGCGAGCATCTCGGTGTTGAGTACAAATACACGCTGGCTAAAATTGAGGTTGAGTACATGCGCAGTTAATATTTTACTTAGGTCAGACTCTTCTGGCATTTTACGGTGACGATAATTATAAAATATACGATGTTTACGCGCTTCAAGACGTCGACTTACAAAAACCCACGGGAAATAAACCCATTTAACATCAGTCGTTGGGTGAGGATTTCGTCTAAATGAATTCATGTCCTGCACAGAATATTGATTGAAAGCAGAAAGAATTGACCGCCGTGCAAAATCTTTATTCATACTATTTACATCTGCTATATAAATATATCGAATGAGTGTTTCAAACCCAGACTTTGAAACATTATCTTCAATCGCTTTCAATAATTGCGTCTCTCCAGGCGTACGAATCGGTCTATCCGTATACTCTCCAATCGGCCCGACAATGGTTTTCTGCCCTTCTGTTTTTAATTTCTTTACCAGAGTCTCTCCCTTATCTCGCCACGCTGAGGTTGCCGGACGAATTAAAAACTGAAGACACAAATTTTCGCCTTTTTCTACCCGCGAAAAAACTTCCAGCATTCCTGCAATTGGATCAACCGCCATCGCCTCTTCGATATTTTCATATTGCAAATATGTTCGAAGTGGATAAGCTTCATCTTTTACAAGCTGTACTTCTGCGCCCCAAATATCCTGTTCTTGCCCATACAAACTATGAACATTTGGCGGAAATTTATCCATGTAGTCACTTACCTCTTGCAAATCAACCATCGGATAATGTGCGTAAAAATTACCTTCGACAATCTTTCGGAGCTTCGTTGGAGTACGAATATAAAAATGAATCTCACCCTCGAGACTAATAATTTCGAGACTAAACCACAGCGTTACCTCACCATTGAGATATTTGTCCATAAAGTCGCTCGGTTCATTGCGTACACCATGAATCGCCGCAAGAAATTGCTCCATCGCTTTTGGGCTTTTCTCAATTTCTCGAGGAAACCGCAATTCAAGCAACGTCCATTCGATTGAATTTTTATATATCGCACGTTTCCAAGCCAACCACGTAAAGACAAATAAGGTGACTAAAGATGGAGCAAGCCAAATCCACCAAAAACGAAAAATCGCGCCTATGTAGTAGCCGACTGGACCGATAAGATCGCCAAAAAAGGCCATTGATTATGAAATAAGAGTATAAGTACCGTCGCCAGCAGATTTAAACAGTTTTTTGTTTTGCAAATTAATGAGTACGGTACTTGGTTTGACTTGTCGTTTTTTTGATACTTCAGCAAGGATTGCCTCACGCGTCATCGCCCCTCGTTCAGAGAGCAATCGCTTCAAAACATCTTTAATAAAACCAGGTTCATATCCCCAATCACGTAGTGCATACAGACCTCGGCCAACGAGAACAAATCTACTATCTTTAATAAGTTCATTGTGAACAGTTTGTGTATGAACGGGGCGCGCAGAAAATTCGCCAATTCGTTGCGCAATTTCACGAAAATGAAGAGGTTGTCCGACTCGCGCAAGGGCAACATATGCTGATTCACGCATTCCTCTTGGACGAACGAATGGCGAATCCATATGGCCATATTCACCAAAGGTGTTCTTACCAATAACTTTTGAGATACCTATGTATGACGCGAGCACCGGAGTTTGTATATTTTCAAAACCGGCTTTTCGTAATTGAACAGTAAGTTGCTCATGCAATTCACTTTCTTTAAGAGTTTCTTCTGACTGAGCAAGCTGATTTGTAAAAACATTTAATGCGGCTTCAATTTTCCCTGCAGGAGTTTCTTTGGTTTGCCAACGAGCATAAAAAGCGTCATCTTCTTTACGACGTATCACGGAACTCGCAAGATCAAGAAAAAAGAGAATAGAACGCTTGTCTTTAACAGCCGAGAATTCCGGCGCCACTAGTAATGCTTCTTCAGAAACCAACCCCCCCAAACGATTTACCATATTAGTAATCGCAACTGCAAATGTTGCAAGCGTTGTATACACTTCGGACTTTCTAAGCTTCTTCATCGCATCAGATTCGATCTGGCGAACACGCTCTCGAGTTATGCCTTCTTTTCCACCAATAGCTTCAAGTGTCATTGGCTCGGGCTCACCCAAACCATATCGACGCTTAACAATACTCCTCGCACGGGGCGGGAGTTCGTTTAATAATTTTGCAACGCTCTTCTCAAATGTATTAAATATGCTTGCCATAAAACGATATTTAGTCGTACGGATAATGTACCATATATCTTGTAAATTTGCAAGTAAGCGCTTTACTATTGTGCAAAACTCCCCCTATGGGCTCAAAATGAGCAAATCCTCCTCTATATAGGCTTTAATGTCACTAGATCGTATAGCAACTGACTCCAAAAGACCCAAACCAACCATTAGTACAATCAAAAACGAACCACCATAACTCATAAACGGTAGCCCTATGCCTGTAATCGGCAAAAGACCTACGTTCATTCCTACATGAATGGCTATGTGACCAACCAAAAGAAATGCGAAACCGAGACAAAATAATTTTGAAAAATTATCGGGAGCATGAACACTAATACGCACAATGCGCCAGAAAAAAACACTAAACGAAAGAAATAATAGCGCAATGCCAACAAGACCCCATTCTTCGGCAAACGCGGCATACATAAAATCTGTTTGAGACTCGGGTAAAAAATTCAACCGCGATTGCGTACCATATCCGACACCCTTTCCCCACATGCCTCCAGACCCTACAGCGATCATTGCTTGAATCGCATGATATCCACTTTTTTGCGGGTCACGCTCGGGTTGCAAGAATGCGACAATACGAGTTTTTTGATACGGAGCAAGCACCATAAACCAACCAAATGCCGCAACCACAACACCTAAAACACCCAGAATCACTATTTGTCGCAACTGTAAGCCCGAAAACAAAACCATACTACCCCAAATAAAAAATAAAATCGCCGCTGATCCTAGGTCTGGTTGCATAAGCACAAGAATCATTGGCACGATAAGATAAAAAAATGAAATTATAATATGCCGCCAAAGAGCAATCTCCACATATCGCGCAGAAAAATATTTCGCAAGTAGCAATACAAGAACAAGCTTGATGAATTCAACCGGCTCAATCCCCGCAGTACCAAAATAAAACCAGCTTTGGGCTCCACGTGTCACAAGCCCAAGCAAAGCAAGTACTATCAATGACCCAACGCCAACTCCATATAATGTTAAAATAACAGCACTCGATTTTAAATACCGCCAATCAACAGATAACGTCACAATCATAACAACAATACCTACCGCAATCCACATCAATTGGCGCTTAAAAAAATAATCATCGCCACCCAAAGATTTCATTGTAAACAGCCCGAATACAAGAATTGGAACAATGGCCAACACTAAAATCCAATCGATATTACGCAGACGCGCCATTGATGTATGCTATCACCGTGAAGTACGGCGGTAAAGCACAACAATATTAGCAGGCGCATCAAATATAGATTGTGGCCACGTAAAAACCAAATCTTTTTGTTCATGATCACGCATCTGTTCGATGTTTGTACGAGAAGCGGCGTACACCGTGCCGTCAGCTCGCTCAAGCAACACATCAACCTCAAAATTTGATTCAACAAATATCGCCTGATTTAACAGTGACACGTGCACGATAGGATATGGATCAAATGTAAAACTTTTTTTAAGCACGCTCATCTCAATAGCGTCTCCGCCTTCAATTCGCTCCCACTCAGGCACATCGATCGTAAATTCAACACGCGTAGCGCGCTTTGTATTGGTTACTAATTGCGGTTCATATACAAATATTTTCTGACGCGGAAACAACAAAACAGTACCCGTTCGCTTTCCGAGCAAAACATTGTTTTGGTCATAAAGCTTAAATTCGTATTGGGCTCGCGAACTGCCAGTATACAAATTGATATTTTCTACAAGCGCCCCAACATCGTACAAACCATCGGCAACTGTGAAAACACGCGACCAAAGCAAACGCGGCGGTTTTGGTTTTTCGATAAGACACGTTGTTGGACATGAGCCTCCGCAATCGGGTCCTTTCTCATCTCCATTCTGCTTGCCATCGGTACAAGAGGTTTTACTTAACACAGAATAAAGCCCATACCCTACAACACTAAGAACAACAACTGAAAAAATAGAAAGCCCAACTGCTTGCCGTTTCAATGCCCACAATTTCATTTGTATAGTATAGCAAAAAAGAAAAAGCCTCGCACTGATTATCAGCGCGGGGCTTTGAAAGATGTTAAGGCCGAGTAAACCAAGAATCAAGATACCGCAAACCTAAAAAACTCAAGTATGCTTTTCCTCGCCATTTAGATCCCCTCCCTTAAACAAAGAACTTCCGAATTTTGGAACAGAATTGTTTTTACTTCTTGCTACGCCTGTGCCTCGCCGCGCATCTGAATGCGCAACTGATGCATCTTACGATGCACCACGTGCGTCTGACCGTTGAGCATGGTGCGCACATGAGCGCGATTTCCACGCTTGCGAATGATACGACCCGTACGCACACGCCAAGCATGGAGGAAAACGACCCGACTTGTCGGCGCCATCGCTTCGGTTTCGGGCGAACCTTCCTCAATAAAAGGGCTCGCGCTTGCCACCTGCGACTGTTGCTCGCTCTCTGCGAGAGCATGAAGCATCAGCACGACGAGACCAATGGAAAGAACAACCGCGACGATATACATGCATCACCCCCTGTTTTTGAAGTTGGTGCCGCGGACGCGGACGTTGACCTAAAGATTCGCTCGTACCTCGTTCGTTGGATTGCTTTCTTTTTTACTTCCTGTGGAGCTTGAGGGCGAAACCCAGGTAAAGCAGAAGCTGCATCGAAACCCTCTGTCCCACTTGAAAACCTTGTTGATTTTCTGACAATGCAAACATGCGACAACCCTCATGCCGATCCCCTTTCTCTGACAAATTTTCTAATGGCGATTATACACCAAAATAATATATTAGTCAACTGCAAAAAAATGCCTTGTGCTGCAACGACTATTGACTTTTTAGACTTGACGTGCGAAAAATAAGT